>USHB01000193.1 GCA_900554395.1 uncultured Phascolarctobacterium sp. | reverse complement strand
ACCAAAGTTTCACCATTGCGCATTCTTACGGTAGTATCTGCTGTGCGGCTGGTGATTTTATAATTTTTTAGTTCAGATATCAGTGTGGGGGTGCTGACTTCCGTATGCACAACGGACGTTATCATGCCGTCGCTGCTGACGATGGGAGTGTACTGCAATTTGATGCCGGCATCAACATAGTCTGTTGTGTTGGTGGTAACGGAGTTTTCTATTTTTTCGGTTGTCACAGGTATGTGGTCGCCGATAAAAATAGAGGCTTCTTTTCCAGGTATGGTTATAATACGCGGCGTTGCCAGAATTTTGGCTTTGCCCTTGGCAAACAGTGCGTTTAGTGCAGCGTTAAAACGAAATTCGTAATTGGCGCCGAAGTGTACTACACCGCCGAAATCTTCATCATTGCTGTTTTCGTAATCATTATCGTCATAATAATTATTGTTTTGCGGTATTTTATCCCAGTTCCAGTTAATGCCAAGGTTTTTGCTGTCTTCGCGGTTAACCGCTATAATTTTGGCCTCCAGTGTTACCTGCTGCGTTGCAACATCAAGTGCGGTAATGGCTGTACGCAGGCGTGCCTCATCGGCAGGGGTGCCGGTAAAAATAATGCTGTTCGTTATATTATCAGTGCTTATTTTACTGCTTGTGCCGATAAGGGCGGCAAGGGCAGGTTTTATTTCTTCAGCTTTGGCGTAGTTTAGTTTAATAACGCTTGCGCTGTCATTAAACTTTTCCAGGCTGGCGGCAGAACCGATTAAAACAACATCATCCGTAAGCCGGTAGCTTAAACCTTTGGCAGCGGTTACGATGCGCAGGGCCGTATCGAAAGGAACTTCTTTTAACTCAAGAGTGATGGTTCCCTGTACGCTGCTGTCGGCAACTATGCTTTTGTCCGATAAGGCTGTAATAGAAGCAAGTACATCACGTATCTGACCATCGCGCACATTTAAAGTTATGTTATTTGCAGCAGCCGTGAACGGAAATAACAGCAATAAAATTAAAGTGCAGAGTTTAAGCATTGTCCGTACCTCCGCATTTTAAAGTGAGCGTTTGTGTGCCACTTGTTAATTTTACGCTGTTATTATCAATATTGCTGACAGTATAATCAGCTAATTTTGTTCCTGCCTGGTAGTAACCGCTTTGCCCTTTAAATTCAATAATTGCTATGCGGGTGCTGCCGTTATGTACTATGCCTTTTAATGTGGGGGTTGGCGCAGGTGCATGGCGGCTGGCTTTTGGGGCTATCGGCGCAGCAAAAGGGTTGCGTGGCGGTTTTTTCGCCTTATCAGCAGGCTTTGGAAGTATAACAGGGGTATAAACGGTATGATGAACCGGTTTGGCAAATGCTTGTGTGTTATTTGCCAAAGCCATATGTGCAGCGCTTAATAAAAGTGCTGTTCCCGCAAGCGCGCATAAAAGCAGCGGCGGGCGCTGTAATTTTAAATTTTGCAGAAGCAATTCCTCCAGTAAGCTTCTGTATCCGCAGTTTCAGTTTTTTATTATAACATAAATTTGTGCTTGCCGATATTATTTTTGCCGTTTATAATAAAAAGGCTGCAAAATTTCAGACATGGAGAGAAAACTTTGATTATACAGACTAAGCAGCCCTTTTTTGCAGGGGCAGAAGAAAATACGACGGCTGTAAAAACAGCAGACAGCATTATTGCGCAGGCTGTAAAAAGCGGGGCAAGCGATATTCATATTGAGCAGGAGGAAGATGGAGCGCGTGTAAGGCTGCGTACTGACGGCGTTTTGCATGAAGAAATGCAGCTTACCAAAAATGTAATGCAGGCAGTGGTTTCGCGTATAAAAGTGTTGGCAGGCATGGATATTGCCGAAAAACGCCTGCCGCAGGATGGGAGCATTAAGCTGGAACTTGACGGGCGCAGCGTTGATTTGCGTATTTCCACGCTGCCTACGATATTAGGCGAAAAAGCCGTAATCCGCATTTTGGATAAGGAAAAATTTGCGCTTCAGCTTGATGAACTTGATTTTACGCCGGAGAATTTAAAATTGTACCGCAGTTTATATAATTACGGCAGCGGTATTGTGCTGTTAACAGGACCGACCGGCAGCGGCAAAACAACAACGCTGTATGCCACGCTTATGGAACTTAACAGTAATGAACGCAACATTGTAACGGTAGAAGACCCGGTGGAATACCGCATTGCCGGCATTAACCAGGTTGCCGTTAATGAAAAGGCGGGGCTTACTTTTGCAAGCGGATTGCGCAGCATTTTGCGTCAGGACCCGGATATTATGATGATAGGTGAAGTACGTGACTTTGATACGGCACAAACGGCAATTCATGCTGCGCTGACAGGCCATTTGGTGTTCAGCACGCTGCATACCAACAGTGCTGCCGGTGCTGTGGTGCGTTTGATAGATATGGGGATTGAGCCGTTTCTGGCAGCTTCTGCCCTGCGCGGGGTAGTGGGGCAGAGGTTGGTGCGGAGAATTTGCCCGCACTGTAAAACAGCATATGTGGCAGGCAGCGAAGAAAAAGCGTATTTGAATATAGATATGAACAAAAAACTAACGCTGTTTAAAGGCAGCGGCTGTGATAAATGCCGCGGAACAGGCTATATGGGGCGCATAGCGTTGCAGGAAGTTATGCCTGTGCTGCCGGGAATGAAAAAATTTATTTTAAAAGAAACGCAGGAAAACATATTATTTAACGAAGCACGTAAATTTGGAGCAGCAACTATGCGCGAAGACGGCGTGAGCAAAGTGCTGCAAGGCTTAACTACGGTGAGCGAACTCATGCGCACGGTTCATTGAGGTGAAAATGCTGAAAGAAATATTAAGAAAAGCACTTGAACAAAATGCGTCAGATGTGCATTTAACAGCAGGATGCGTACCCGTATTCAGAATAAACGGCGTTTTGCACAAGCAGGAACTGCCAGAGATTACAGATGAAGCATTATGCCTGTTTGCCGGAGAATACGGTATAACACTTACGCATGAAAACCAACATGAAATAGATTTTGCCTGCGATTTTGAAAGTTTATGCCGCATGAGAGTTAATATTTACAGGCAAAGCGGAAAAACGGCGGCAGCCATAAGGCTTATTAAAAATAAACTTCCAACTTTGCAGGAACTTAACGTGCCGGCGTCAGCGGTAAAATTTGCCTGCTTACGTAGCGGGCTTGTGCTGGTAACAGGGCCGACAGGCAGCGGCAAAAGCACCACTTTGGCGGCTTTGATTGAAGAAATAAATAAAAGC
>USHB01000192.1 GCA_900554395.1 uncultured Phascolarctobacterium sp. | reverse complement strand
AGCAGGCATATCTCCGCTTGTGGCAGGAATTTTGCTGAACCGCGGCATTAAAACGCCGGAAGCTGTGCACGATTTTTTATATGGCAGTGCTGAACCTTTTTACGACCCGTTTTTGATGAAGGATATGCCGCAGGCTGTAAAGCGCATCTGGCAGGGCATTGACGGCAAAGAGCGCATTACCGTTTACGGAGATTATGATGTGGACGGCATCAGCGCCAGCTCGCTTTTGTATTTATTTTTAAAAGACTGTGGAGCCGATGTTAACACCTATATACCAGAGCGCAAAAGCGAGGGTTATGGGCTGAACATTGATGCTTTAAACAATTTATATGCTGCCGGCACAACGCTTATTGTAACGGTAGACTGCGGCATCAGCGCGGTGAAGGAAATTGCCGGTGCGCCATCGGGGCTTGATATAATTGTTACGGACCATCATACGCCGCCGGAGGTTTTGCCGGAGGCTTATGCGTTGGTGAACCCGCACCAGAAAGACTGCAATTATCCGTTTGAACATTTATCCGGCGTGGGCGTGGCTTTTAAATTGTGCCAGGCGCTTTATAAATACCGCCATGCGGATGAGCCGCTGTGGGACGGCAACACGGAGTTTGTAGCTTTAGGTACGGTGGCTGATATTGTACCGTTGTGGGGAGAAAACCGCGCTTTGGTAAAAATGGGCCTGAAGCAAATGGAAACAACGGCCAATATTGGTTTAAAAGCACTGATGGAAAAAAGCCGCTGCCCGGAAAAAGATATTACGTCTGAAAATATAGGCTTTATTTTAGCGCCGCGCCTTAACGCAGTAGGGCGTTTGGAACACGCGCAGCTTGCGGTTGAACTTTTGACGGCGCAGGACGAAGCGCGTGCGGCAGAAATTGCTGAAGCATTGAACGAGGAAAACACGCTGCGGCAAAAGATAAGCCGCGATATATTTTTGGAAGCAGAAGCAATGCTGGCGCAGCTTGAACATATTGAAACGGCGATTGTGCTTGCCAAAGAAGGCTGGCACGCTGGCGTTATCGGCATTGTGGCTTCGCGCCTGGTAGATAAATACCATTTGCCGGTAATACTTATAAGCATAGATGGCGATATTGCCAAAGGAAGCTGCCGCAGCATACCAAGCCTTGATTTATACAGCGCCATTAATGCCAACAGCAGCTTACTAGTGCAGTTCGGCGGGCATCATCAGGCGGCGGGGCTTACTATTAAAACAGCCAATATTGAGGAGTTTAAACGCCGTTTTACGCAGACCGTTGCAGATACATTGCTGCCGGAAGATTATCTGCCCGTGCTGAATGTAGATATGCTCGTTGATAAGGATTATGTTTTGGATGTGCCGCTTTTAAACGAGTTGAAACTGCTTGAGCCGTATGGCAGCAGCAATCCGGCGCCGCTGTTTGCGTTTAAGGGCGCAGCGCTGCGCTATGCCAAAATTTTTGGCGCTGAAAATACGCATCTGCGTTTCAGTGCGCTTTACGGCGGGCAGCCGTACCAGTGCCTTATGTGGGGCGGAGCGGAAAATTATCACTGCATGTATAACGGCGCAGAGGCAGATTTGGTGTTTATGCCGAAAATTAATGTATGGCAGGACAAGGAAAGCGTAAATTTGCAGGTTGTTGATTTTACGCAGAAGTTATCGGTATATGATTACCGCCATGAACCTTTGGACAAGCAGGCCTTTTTAAAAAGCCTTTTGCAGACAGAAAACGACATACTTGTATATGTTAACGATAAAGATGAATTTTTGAAAACTGATTTATGCAGCGAAGATAAAGTACGGCGGTACGGCGATGATGGCAACGCCAAAAACATTGTATTGTACGATTTGCCGGAAACCGATGTGGTGGAAATTGCCGCTGCTTTTACCGGCGGTGTTGGTCGCTCGCTGTTTCTGTTGTATAATAATAATGATTACGATAGTGCGGTGGAAGCACTGTTTGCGCGCTGCCCCAACCGGCAGCATCTGGCGGAAGCCTATAAAAAAATGGCAAGCCGCCTGAAAACGCAGGTAATGGAAGATGAAGCAGAACTTATGGCGGCGTGCGGCATGCAGGAAATTTATTTAACTGTATTTGAAGAACTTAATTTTATCAGCCGCAGCGGCGGAAAGGTAAGTATGCTGCCGTCTGTTAAGAAGAATAATTTGGAAAATTCTCCCGCTTTCAGGCAAGCCGAGGAAAACGGCCGGAGGATTTACAGGCAGTACCGTGCCAACATGCTTGCAACTGCACAGCAGATTGCCGGCGTGCACGGAATTTGATTGGGTAAGGATGTGGTTTTATGCCGGAAATTCATGAAGTCACAGTAGACGGCTTCTTTGAAATGATAACAAAATATCTGGACGAAAAGCAGGTGGCGTTCGTCCGTAAGGCTTATGACGTTGCAGCCAAAGCACACGCCAATCAGCGCCGTAAATCAGGCGAGCCGTATATAATTCATCCGCTGGGCGTGGCAACGATACTTGCGGAACTGCAAATGGATGAAACTACGCTTGCTGCAGCCTTTTTGCACGATGTTGTTGAAGATACAGACATTACCTTGCAGCAGCTTACGGAAATGTTCGGCGTTAAGGTTGCTGACCTTGTTGACGGCGTAACCAAGTTAGGTAAAATTGAATATATCAGCAAAGAGGACCAGCAGATTGAAAACTACCGCAAGATGTTTTTGGCAATGGCGAAAGACATCCGTGTTATTATGATTAAATTGGCTGACCGTTTGCATAATATGCGCACCATGAAATATATGCCGGTGCATAAGCAGCATTCCATCTCGCGCGAGACGATGGAAGTTTATGCTCCTTTGGCGCATCGTCTTGGTATTTACACCATTAAATGGGAACTTGAGGATTTGGCTTTCCGTTATATGGAACCGGAAATTTACTATGACCTGGTAGAGCAGGTTAAAGTAAAGCGCCGCGAAAGGGAAGCCATGATTCATGATGCCATGGCGGAAATTAAAGAACATTTGGACGAACAGCATATTGAATGTGAAATTCAGGGCCGTCCGAAGAATTTTTACAGCATTTACAAAAAAATGCAGCGTGACCATAAAGAATTAAGCGAGATTTACGATTTACTGGCTATCCGCGTTTTGGTAAACAGCGTTGCGGACTGCTATGGCACGCTTGGCGTTGTACACAGCCTTTGGCGCCCGATACCGGGGCGCGTGAAGGATTATATCGCCGTTCCAAAATCGAATATGTATCAATCGCTGCATACCACGGT
>USHB01000191.1 GCA_900554395.1 uncultured Phascolarctobacterium sp. | reverse complement strand
CTGCAGCTTTTCGGCAGTGATTCGGAGATTTTGGGGCAGATTGCCGCTCAGATCGAAGAAAGGCCGTTTGATATTCTGGATTTTAATATGGGCTGTCCGGTGCCTAAAATAGTAAATAACGGCGAAGGCTCGGCATTGATGAAAAATCCGCAGTTAGCCTATGAAATTCTGGCGCGTATGGCAGACGCCGTAAAAATACCGGTTACGGTTAAAATCCGTGCCGGTTGGGATGCCGGTAATATTAATGCGCCGGAGATTGCCATGCTTGCCGAAAAAGCAGGTGTGGCAGCTGTTTCCGTACACGGCAGGACGCGTGAACAGTTTTATAACGGCAATGCCGACTGGAATGTTATTAAACAAGTAAAAGAAGCTGTAAAAATACCGGTGTTTGGCAATGGGGACATATTAACGGCAGAAGATGGTTTGCGCATGCTTAAAGAAACAGGCTGTGACGGTTTAATGATAGGGCGCGGCGCAGACGGCAATCCGTGGATTTTTAAAGAAATTATCAGTGCGTTGAACGGTGCTGATGAAAAATTTGAAGTAAATCTTGATGAACGCATGGATATGGTTTTGCGCCATCTTGAAATGTTAATTGATTTTAAAGGAGAAGTTATTGCCGTTAAGGAAATGCGCCGCCATGCCGGTGCCTACCTGAAAGGCATGCCGATGGCAGCAGAATACCGCAGGCGCATTAATGCTTTAAATACTTTTGACGAATTTAAAACACTTATTGAAGAATATCGTGCAGAAGCCGGGAAGTTTTTGGCGGCAAAAAAACAATTTTTGGAATCCTGCACGGAAATAAGCAAGTAAGTTGACAAAAAGGTCTGGAAAAATTATAATTTATTCTATAAAACTATAAGTACGTTCCGTTAACCCAGTGTCAGGCATATGCTTGGCACTGTTTAATATGCTTATTGGCGGAACTTTTAAAAGGAGCATTGTGTTTATGGCAAGCAAAGAAACAATTTTAACAGCCGAAGGCTTAAAAAAACTGGAAGATGAACTTGAAAATCTCCGTTCCGTAAGACGCCACGAAGTTGCTGAGCGTATCAAAGTAGCTATCGGCTATGGTGATATAAGCGAAAACTCTGAATACGACGATGCTAAAAACGAACAGGCTTTTATTGAAGGCCGTATTCTTGAGCTGGAACAAATGATAAGCACTGCTACCGTTATCGACAGTGCTGCCAATAAAAAAGGCGTAGTTCAGCTTGGTTCTACCGTTGTTGTTAAAGATATGGAATTTGGCGATGAAGACACTTATACCATTGTCGGCACCACCGAAGCTGACCCGTCCAAAAACCGCATTTCCAACGAATCTCCGGTAGGCGCTGCAATTTTGGGACAGAAAGTAAATTCCGTTGTACAGGTACACACTCCTGCCGGTGAACTTTCTTATAAAATTTTGAAAGTTAAATAATTTGTTGGGGAGCGATAATTAAGAATGTCTGAAGAAGTAAAAAATACACAGGCGCCGGAAGAAGAAGCGCTTACAGAAAAAGAAGTCAACGAACAGATGCAGGTGCGCATCAATAAAATGCACCAGATTGAAGAACATGGCTGGAAACCTTTCGGCCATAAATTTGAAGTTACCAATTACTCCGGCGACATCAATCAAAATTTTGAAGAACTTTCTGCAAATGAAACCGTTGTACGCGTAGCAGGCCGTATCATGGCAATCCGCGGCCACGGCAAAACCTGCTTTATGGATATGCAGGATAAAGACGGACGCATTCAGCTTTATGTGCGCAAAGATGCAGTAGGCGAAGAAAAATATGCTTTAATTAAACTGCTGGATATCGGCGATATTATCGGCGTTAACGGTACTGTTTTCCGCACCCATATGGGCGAACTGTCTGTTAAAGCTGTTGATATTGAAATTCTTTCCAAATCCTTGCGTCCGCTGCCGGAAAAATGGCATGGCTTAAAAGATGTTGACATCCGTTACCGTCAAAGATATGTGGATTTGATTGTAAATCCGGAAGTACGCCGTACTTTTGTGCTGCGCAGCAAAATTATCAAAACCATGAGAGACATTTTGGATGATAATGGTTATCTGGAAGTTGAAACGCCGATTATGAATACCATTCCCGGTGGTGCTGCCGCACGTCCGTTCATCACTTACCATAATGCGCTCGATATGCAGCTTTATTTGCGCATTGCAACGGAACTGCATTTAAAACGCCTTGTTGTAGGCGGTTTTGACCGTGTTTATGAATTGGGCCGCGTTTTCAGAAACGAAGGCATCGACATTAAACATAATCCTGAGTTCACCAGTGTCGAAATTTATCAGGCATATGGCGATTACAATGACATGATGGATTTAACTGAAAAACTTGTATCTGAAATTGCGCAAAAAGTTTTGGGAACGATGAAAATTACTTATGAAGGCCAGGAAATTGACCTTACTCCGCCCTGGCCGCGCATGAGTATGATTGAAGCTGTTGAAAAATACACCGGACAAAATTTTGCAGGCGTAACTGATGTTGAAACTGCGCGCAAAATGGCAGATGCAATCAATGTGCCGTACGAACCTTCCTTTGGTGTAGGCAAAATCATTAATGCCTGCTTTGAAGAATATGTTGAAGCAAAACTTATTCAGCCGACCTTTATTACCGGCCATCCGAAAGAAATTTCTCCGCTTGCTAAGAGCAATCCGGATAATCCGGAAATTACCGACCGTTTTGAAGGCTTTATTTACGGCCGTGAAATCTGCAACGGCTTTACCGAGCTTAATGACCCGATTGACCAGCGTGAACGCTTCCTGAAACAGGTAGAAGAACGCAATGCAGGTGACGAAGAAGCAAATATGATGGACGAAAACTTCCTCAACGCCCTTGAACATGGTCTGCCTCCGACGGGTGGTTTAGGTATTGGCGTAGACCGTTTGGTAATGCTTCTTACCGATAGCAGCAGCATCCGTGATGTACTGCTTTTCCCGACAATGAAAAACATTGGCGGTGAAAAGGGCGCAAATAATGCAAATGAAACGGCAACTTGTGCGGAAGTTCCTAAAATTGATTTATCTAAAGTAAAAATAGACCCGTTGTTTGAAGATTTTGTTGATTTTGATACTTTCTGCAAATCTGATTTCCGTGTAGTAAAAGTAGAAGCCTGCGAAGCAGTTCCGAAAAGCAAAAAGCTGTTGAAATTTACTTTGAACGACGGCAGTGACAGAAAACGTACTATTTTAAGCGGCATTCATGAATTCTATGAACCTGAAGAACTGGTTGGAAAAACTTGTGTGGCTATCACTAACCTTCCTCCGAGAAAAATGATGGGAATAGATTCTGAAGGCATGCTGATTAGCGCTG
>USHB01000190.1 GCA_900554395.1 uncultured Phascolarctobacterium sp. | reverse complement strand
CGCGCGAACTGGCGCGCCTGCTTTTATTAAACGGCGTTACCGGCATTTTTGCCGACCCGCACGAAATTGCCAATGTTTTGGGTACGGAAGGCCTGCAATGGATGCTCGACGAAACGGAAGATATGCCGCTGGATGTATTCTTCATGCTGCCGTCCTGCGTTCCGGCAACGAATATGGAAACAAGCGGCGCTGTACTGGAAGCGGAAGATTTGAAGCCGTTTTTAAAACATCCGCGTGTGCTTGGCCTTGGTGAGATGATGAATTACCCGGGTGTGCTTTTTGGCGATAAAGGCGTGTTTGACAAATTGGCGCTTGTACGCGGCGGATTATGCGATGGGCATGGGCCGGGCATAACAGGCAACGATTTAAACGCTTATCTTGCCGCAGGCGTTACTTCCGACCACGAAGCGACAACATGGCAGGAAGGACTTGAAAAATTGCGCCGCGGCTGTTATTTAATGCTGCGTGAGGCAAGCGGGGCGCATAATTTGCTTGAACTTTTGCAATGCGTTACGGAGCTTAACAGCCGCCGCTGCTGCCTTGCAACGGATGACCGCCATTTGGATGAACTGGTAACGGAAGGCAGCATTAACTATATGGTGGAAATCGGCGTTACGCACGGCTATGCGCCGGAAATGCTTTTGCAGATGGCAACGCTTAATACTGCCGAACGCTTCCGCATGTATAACCGTGGTGCGCTGGCGCCGGGTTATATTGCCGATATTAACGTCTTTACCAATTTGCAGGATTTTACGCCGCAGTACGTTTTTAAAAACGGTAAAAAAGTTGTACAAAACGGAAAACTTCTGTGGGAAAGCGAAACTTATCTTAAACCTGCTGCCACCGGTACGGATATTAAGGATTTGGACAGCAGCAGGCTGAAAATTACTGCGGAAGCAGATAAAAACCTGAAAGTTATCCGCGTTGTCCCGGAACAGATTCTGACGGAAACGGTACTGGAAAAACCGCTTTGCATTAACGGCGAAGCTGTAAGCGACACTTCGCGCGATATTTTAAAACTGGCAGTGTTTGAACGCCACCATGCTACCGGCAATGTGGGGCTTGGCTTTGTGCAGGGCTTAAAACTGAAACGCGGGGCAGTAGCATCAACGGTAGCGCACGATTCGCACAATTTAATTGTGGCAGGCACCAATGATGCTGATATGCTTACCGCAGCAGCAGTACTGCGCAAAGAGGGTGGCGGTATTGCCGTTGTGCTTGACGGCGAAGTGAAAGCAATTTTGCCGTTGCCTTTTGCAGGGCTGATGAGCGGCGAAAAAATTGAAGGCGTTAACCGCAGGCTTAAACAGCTGCGCTACTGGACGGGAGAACTTGGCGTGCCGGAAGGACTGAACATTTTTATGGTGCTTTCGTTTTTGGCATTGCCGGTTATACCGCACCTGCGCTTAACGGATAAAGGCCTTGCCGATGTTGACAAATTTACTTTAACCGGTTTATGGGCATAAAAAATACCACACTGGCTGCATGGCAGTTCAGTGTGGTATTTTTTTATTATTTTAAGTTTTCGGGAACTTCTTCACATTCGGCAAGCAGCTTTTTTGCATCAATATACTGAGCTATGCCTGCTGCAACTTTTTTGGATTCTTTCATTGCCAAAACAACGGTGGCAGGGCCGTGAACAACATCGCCGCTGCTGAACACGCCGGCACGGGTTGTCATGCCGTAAGGGCGTTCGCGCGTAATTACAAAGCCGCGGTCATCAACCTGAATGCCTTTGGTGGTGGAAACAATCCGTGCGGCCGGGCGCTGACCGATGGCGAGAATTACGCAGTCGCACGGCAGGGCTTCCTGCCCGCCTTCTTCAATAAACTGGCCGTCCTCGGTTTTAACAATGTTCTGTACCAAAAGCCCTGCAAGTTCGGTTTCGTCATTTTCAGAAGCTTTCTGGCGCATAGCGTTAAGCGCACGCATTTGTTTTTTGTTAAGATAAGCAATAGGCTGCTGCAAAAAGTTAAACTGCACGCCTTCTTTAACGGCTGCTTCGTATTCGGAGGGGAAACAGGAAACTTCGGCTTCCGTTTTATGGTAAACAATGGTTACGTTTTTAGCCCCGCGGCGGATAGCGGTGCGTGCCGCATCCATTGCCACATTTCCTGCGCCGATAACAATAACATTATCGCCCACATGCAGCAGGGTTTCGCTTTCGTCAAGTTTGCCGCTGTCGGAAAGCACAACCATGCGCAGGAAGTACGTTGCGGTTAAAATGCCGGTCAGTTCGTTGCCGGGAATGTTGAGCGTGCGCGGCAACGAGGTGCCGGTACCCATAAAGATGGCGTCATAGCCCATGTTGAACAAATCGTCAACGGTATAATCAGGACCGATAAGCACATTGGTTTTAATTTCTACGCCAAGGTGCAGCAGTTCTTTAATTTCACGGCGTACAACATCTTTGTTGAGGCGGAATTCCGGAATGCCGAACAGTAAGATGCCGCCGGGTTCGCTTTGGCCTTCAAAAATGGTAACGGCAAAATTCATTTTGGCAAGGTCGCCTGCTACGGTTAAGCCGGCAGGGCCGCTGCCTATAACTGCTACTTTGCCGCGTTTGCCGGTGGAAGGCGGCAGCGGTTTTAAATTGTTCTCATGTGCAAAATCAGCAATGAACATTTCCAGACTGCCAATTTCAATGCCGTGTTTGTTTTTGGCAAGCACGCAGTGCGCTTCGCACTGGCGTTCGTGCGGGCAAACCCTGCCGCAAATGGCGGGCAGATTGCTGCGTTCGGAAATAATTTCGTAGGCAAGCCCGATATTGCCTTCGCTTAATGCACGGATAAATTGCGGAATATTGTTTTCTATCGGGCAGCCGGTCCTGCACATAGGACGGGCACAGTTCAAACAGCGCCTTGCTTCGTTAATAGCTTCAGAAGTAGTCATGCGCCTGCTCATTATTCTTCACCTCGTGTTATTTTCTGTATTTTTTAATCCGCCTGGGTGCGGATATGGTTTTATGATTAGGTACTAATTTATTTTAGCATAGTATGTGCCTAAAGTGCAAATTACTTTACAAAACAGCAGCAAAAATTTGTGCAAAATATGTTTTTATGCCTTTTGGCATATTGAATTTGCGGCGGCGATAAAGTACAATAAAGTATAGATTTTATTGTGGAGGTAAACACTATGTCTGAAGTTTTAGCTACTGCTGAATTTTCCAGCGTCATTCATAATAACGAAGTTTGCGATGAAATTGTAAAGTGGGGCAATGCCAACGGCTATCCGCTTACAAAAGCGAAACTTTATAATTCCCTTGGTGGCGCTTATGTCGGGTTTGCTCCCGGATATATGATTAAAGCGCTCCGCCGTCCGCCTATTCCCGGCG
>USHB01000189.1 GCA_900554395.1 uncultured Phascolarctobacterium sp. | reverse complement strand
GAAAGTTTAAAAAATGGTACTTTCATTTTTATTTGCACTCGTCGTGGAGATTCTGGAAAATTTGCAAGTACAGCATTTTTGATATCAACAGTGGGGCAAATTATATTATTATTAATGCATTGAGGTTCATAGTACGATTAGTATTTATTAAAACCTTGCCAATAGAATATTTGGGTATTAATGGATTATTGTGGAATGTGCTATCAATACTTTCGTTAGCTGAAATGGGTGTAGGCACAGCAATAGTTTATAGCTTGTATAAACCGCTTGCCTATAATGATAAGATAACAGTTAATGCAATAATTCTATTGTTTAAAAAACTATATATTTATATAAGCGTAATAATTTTTGTTATAGGCATTTTTATTTTGCCATTTATAGATTTGTTTGTTAAAGATGCTGGCACAATACCGCAATTAAAATGGTTTTATTTTATATTTTTAATAAACACAGTAATCAGTTATTTTTGGAACTATAAGCGCAGTCTTTTAATTGCAGACCAAAAACAGTATATTGTTAATATTTATGTAATTATTGTACAAATAATAGTGTCTGTTGCTCAAATAATTTTGTTGTTTTCAACAAATAGCTATTGGTGTTTTATTTTATTAATGCTATGTGGAACAATTTTAGAAAATTTTTCTATATCAAGAAAAGCAGATGAAAAATATAGTTATTTGTTTAAAGAAAAGAGTAATTTAGATAAGGATATAAAAAGTGATATAGCAAAAAATGTAAAAGCTATGTTTGGTCATAAACTTGGAAATGTAGTAACATTTAGCAGTGCCAGTATAGTATTAAGTAAATTTGTTGGCCTTGCAGCAGTAGGTTTATATAGTAATTACTATATGGTTATTATTGCTTTAAATAATTTTGCTGGTAAATTTTTTGAAAGCATTACTGCCAGTGTCGGTAATTTAATGGTGCTGGAAGAAAACAGCAAAAAGATAAAAGCCTTTAAAATTATAGAATTTATTACTGCTTTACAGGCAGCAATTTGTTTTTGTGGTTTGTATGTTTTATTTAATCCATTTGTAGAATTGTGGGTTGGCAAAGACTATTTGTTTAGTGAAATAGTTGTAGCAGCAATGGCATTTTCGTTTTATTTAACATATATGCGCAAAGCAGTATTGATGTTCCGCGATGCAGCAGGTTTATATTGGAATGACCGTTATAAACCATTGGCAGAATCTATTATAAATTTAACTGCATCAATTTATTTAACGATTAATTACGGTGTAATTGGTGTAGTAGTTGGCGGTATTATCAGTACGATGTTAACATGTTTTTGGGTAGAGCCATATGTACTTTTTAATAATGACATAGATATTAAACTCAAAGATTATTTTATAGATTATTTAAAATTTACTGTTATTGCGTTGTTAGCGGCAATGATAAGCGAATTTGTTTATAGTAGTTTGTTTACCAAAGTTACTTTATTAAATTTTATTGCAGGTATTTTTATTTGCGTAAGTGTTACGCTTATTATTTGGTATACTGTGTTTAAAAACAGAGAAGAAATGCAGTATTTAATTGCTTTTGTTAAGCAAAGAATTATAGGAAAATATTAATAATTTTAATTTTCAAGGCTTTATGTACATCACACGCAATATTGAAGAAACGATAAACAGAATATCTAGCCAATTTAAGGTACTGCTTTTGACGGGTGCGCGTCAGGTTGGCAAAACAACGCTGTTAAAACATCTGGCACAGGGTAGTGGGCGTACTTACGTTACGCTGGATGATTTGGCGGTTCGCAGTCTGGCAATTAGCGACCCGGCGCTGTTTTTGCAGCGCTACACGCCGCCGCTTTTAATTGATGAAATACAGTATGCGCCGGCACTTTTAAGCTACATTAAAATATATGCCGATAATGGAGCGCAAAATGGCGACATCTGGTTGACTGGTTCGCAGCGGTTGCCGTTAATGCAGGGCGTAACGGAGAGCCTTGCAGGCAGAGTAGGCATTGTAGATTTGCAAGGCTTAACAGCAAATGAAATTAACGGTACGGAGAATACAGAACCATTTATACCGGTAAAGGATGCACTGTTTAAACGCATCAACAACGCAAAAAAGCGGAGCCTTAAAGAAATATATAAACTAATTTGGCAGGGCAGCATGCCTGCGCTTTATAATGGTGGCGAACAGGACTGGCAAAGTTATTACGCAAGTTATGTGCAAACCTTTTTGCAGCGCGATGTGATGAAGCTGCTGCAAATTAATGACGAAATGGTATTCTTCCGCTTTTTATGCGCTGCTGCCGGACAGACAGGCAAGATGATAAACTACGCGGAACTTGCGAAAGCGGCAGAGGTAAGCGCACCAACTGCCAAGCAGTGGATAAAAACGTTGGAGGCAGCGGGCATAATTTATTTGCTTCAGCCTTTTATGCCGCCGGGAGCAAAATACATAGTAAAAGCGCCAAAGCTGTACTTTTTTGATACTGGCCTTGCTGCGTATTTAACTCGCTGGCTTAACGCCGATGCCTTAGAAGCAGGCGCAATGAGCGGAGAATTTTTTGAAACGTGGGTTATGGCAGAGATTTACAAAAGCTATGCCAATAAAGGTATGGTACCGCCGCTGTATTATCTGCGCAATTTTAACGGCAAAGAGATAGAACTAATCATCTATGAAAACGGCACGGCGTATCCAATAGCAATAAAGAAAAGTGCGTATCCGCAAAAAGCGGTAAAAACTTTTGCGATATTGGAGCCTGTGAGCGCAGATGCCAATATACAGATTGGCGAAGGCGGAATAATATGTTTTGCCGATGATTTACTGCCTGCGGCGCAGGATTTATGGTATATTCCGGCATGGCTGGTGTAAAAGTTGATATGGTTACAACAAAAAAGACCTGCTAACAGTCAACTCAAAAATTTTAAGCAATAATTTTAGCAAAATAACAGTCAAAACACTTATTTACTACGTTCAAAGCGTGTTTTTGACTGTTATTTTTTATGGAATATTGCAATTTTTGAATGTTTCCTGTCATCAGGCTCTTTTTAATTTTGGGTTGCCTGATAATATTATTAATGCTTTTGCTCTCATTCTTTCGGCAGCGTATACGCTTCAACGGCGGCGATGAAGGCTTCGTCATCTGTGTTGGCGGCGCGCAGTGCTTTTAATGCGGCAAAGTTTTGCAGTTCTTTGCCCCACATAAAGGCGTCGCGGTTATCGTAGCAGGCGGCAACAATGGGTTCGTTGGCATTAACAGGCGTTTTGCCGTCCAAATCGGTAAAAATAATATAGCAGTTATCAAAATCCAGCCCGTAAACGCTGATATGTTCTTCTTCGGTCGGCGCGCTCCAGCAGCCGAGTGCTTCAAATTCTTTTTGCAGTGCCATAATGTAA
>USHB01000188.1 GCA_900554395.1 uncultured Phascolarctobacterium sp. | reverse complement strand
CCGCTAAACATACTACATCCCGGAACGAGCCAAAAGGCTCTGTTCCTCGTATACGGAGGTTTCGTACCAAAATATAAACGATACCTCAACGGAAGTCGCACCGATTACGGTGGCGGCTATTTTTATGCCATTTTCAGAAAACAAAACGTTATTAAAATGCTATAATTATATTATCTGTTTAAATTTTTTGCGAGAGGTTTTATTTATGCAGCAAACAAACAATTTTAAAGGCATTGTCATGCTTTTATTATGTTCTTTTATCTGGGGCACAGCCTTTGTCGCCCAAAGCGTTGGCGCTGATTTGCTCGGTCCGTTCAGCTTCAACGGCATCCGTTCTTTTTTAGGCGCTTTGTTTCTTGTACCGTGCATAGCGGTTATTGATAAACTTTCCGGCAAGCCGCTTTCCTTTTGGGGTACGGATAACAGCCACAAACGCGGCGATTTAATAACCGGCGGCATTTGCTGCGGCGTGCTTTTAACTGTTGCCAGCACCTTACAGCAGGCAGGCATTGCCTATACAACTGCCGGCAAAGCCGGATTTATCACCGCTTTATACATTGTCATCATTCCCCTGTTAGGGCTTATTGTAAAAAAACACGTTACTGCTATGCAATGGGCAGCCGTTGCAGTAGCCGCCATCGGCATGTACTTCATCTGTATTAACGAAGGCTTTTCCATTAACAAAGGCGACTTAATTATTTTAGGCTGCGCAGTCGGCTTTGCCATACACATTATGGCAATTGAACGCTTCACTCAGCTTGTAGACCCTGTGCGTATGTCAGCCATTCAGTTTTTTGTCTGCGGCGTGCTGAGCCTGCCTGTAATCATCTGGGCAGAACAGCCGCAGCTTTCTGCAATTACAGCAGCCTGGCTGCCATTGGCACACGCCGGCATTATGAGCTGCGGCATTGCCTACACACTGCAAATAGCAGGTCAGAAATATGTAAATGTCATTCTTGCTTCCATACTTTTAAGCCTGGAATCAGTTTTTTCCGTGCTTGCAGGCTGGGCTTTCCTTGGCGAAACCCTTACTTTACGCGAAATAGGCGGCTGTGCTCTTGTGTTTATTGCCATCCTTTTGGCGCAGATGCCCGAACGCAAATAAAATTATGCTTATAAAAACGGTTGTATTTTTGCAGCCGTTTTCTTTTTGCCTTTAAAATATGTTAAAATTAAGATAGCATAACGGAAAGGGGCGATTAGTGTGAGTGACGTAAAAAAAGATTTTGAAGCACGCTTTCATCCGGATGAAACAGAACTTTTAATACTTACCAAAGAATCCGTTACCGGCGCCGGAGTATGCGGAAAATACCTGATGCCTTCTCTTGCTTTTTGGGCATCTGTTGATATCAAAACCGGTGAACTGTCAGAAAAAAGAGGCCGCCTGCAGTGGCTGATAAAAAATACGCCCGACCGAAAAGGCTGGGGGTATGATTTTGAACAGTTTAAAATCTATCATATAAAAGCACGCAAAAGCTTTCCTCAAAAACTTGAGCCTTATATGGATCCTACCATCAACAACTGCTACATGGTTACAGAAGTTATAAATGACAACGCAACTGACAGCCGCCTGGAAGCGATGGCCGAAAAACTCTCCCGCCCTGTACATATAACTATCGATAATATTGGCACTTTTGAATTAAACCGTAAATTTTCTTTTTTTGAAGGTGAGATTAACTGGCTTGGCGAAAGCTGCCTGCTTTCACTGGATACTGATAATGAAGACTCCGAAACCGCAGACCAGGCCGTTTCTGTACTGCAACAACTGTATGCCGGTTTGAAAGACTGGGATACCAGACTGCGCCAATACGCCGCGGCAGAGCTTACTGCCAATGCCAATGAATGGAACGAAGAAGATGACGAACCCGGCGACCCCATAACAGAAGAAATTTTTGCCAGACGCTTAAAAATAAGCGAACTTGCAATTATGCCAACCGGAGAATTTTCAGTATATTATGATGACGACGATATGTTCTGGGGACATGTAGTTATTGTCTCTGCCAATATCAACGGCGAAATCTACGATGCGCAAATAGCTGGCTGAAATAAAAACTCCCTTTAACCAAGCCTTAACTGCTTACGTTGAAGGGAGTTTTATTTTTATTTTATTTTTTCAAAAGTATTGGTTAAGTTTGCAAAATCCTGTAAGGACAAGGTTTCGCCGCGGCGTTTAGGGTCAATGCCGGCAAGTTCAAGCCACTGCTGAGCCTGCTGCGAAGTTATGCCCATATTTTTCAGCGCATTGCTCAGCATTTTGCGGCGCAACGAAAAGGCTGCCTTAACCACTCTGAAAAATAATTTCTCATCACAAACTTCCACCGGCGGCACCGTACGGTTTTTGCATACCACTACGGCACTATCAACACCCGGACGAGGAATAAAACATTCCGGCGGAACTATAAAAGCAAGTTCAGGCTCTGTATAATACTGCATTGCCACAGAAAGCGCGCCGTATTCCTTGCCGCCCGGCGCGGCAGTCATACGCTCGGCCACTTCTTTCTGCACCATTACCACCATGCGTTCTACCGGCAGTTTTTTCTCCAGCAGCGCAAAAATAATGGGCGTGGTTATATAATACGGCAGGTTGGCAGCCACTTTAAAACTTCTGCCGCCCATAGCTGCGTTAACGTCAAGCTCCAGTACATCGGCATTAATTACACGCACATTTGCATATCCTTCCAGTGTTTTTTCAAGCACCGGCAAGAGACGCCTGTCCAGTTCAACTGCTGTTACATCTGCGCCCGTTTCTGCCAAAGCCTGCGTAAGTGTGCCGATGCCCGGACCTATTTCCAGCACGGCATCGCCTTCGGTTAATTCCGCAGCAGCGGCAATGCGGCGCACAACATCCTCGCTTATTAAAAAGTTCTGCCCCAGTTTTTTATCGGCATGCAGGTTAAACCTGCGCAGTATGTAATTTGTAACTTCCGGGGTTGCTATAACTGGTTTATTCATCAAATTCTCCAATTTCTGCCAATGCGGCTTCAAATTCTGCTCTTGTTACGCCGTAAGTATTCAAGCGCTGCAAAAAAGTTTTGGCATTGCCATAGCCTATGCCGAGCAGTGCTGCCATCTTATCGCGTCTGGCGCTTGCCATGCTGCCGCCGCTGAGCCCGTTTGCCATCAAATCACGTTCTGTAAATTCACAAACAGGGTTAAATTCATGATGGCGTACTTTGTTAAGCGCCGCCAAAATTGCTTTGGGGCTTGCCTGTTCTACGCCAATATCATTGTTGGCAGTTGCTTCAATGCGTGGTATAAATGCCTGCCCCGCTTCCGGAAAACGTTCCGTTAAATAACGGCGGATACGGTTACCGGCTCCGTCCGGGTCGGTTAAAATAATAATACCGCGCTTTTT
>USHB01000187.1 GCA_900554395.1 uncultured Phascolarctobacterium sp. | reverse complement strand
CAAACATAACTGCCATCCGTAAGCACCGGCTGCAAGCCGGCTTTTTTTATGCCTGCAAACACTTCATCAACGCTGCGGCTATCGGCAATTTCAAACTGCTCGTCGCCTTCACGCTCCTGTTTGCTGTGCGTGCCAATGCCCGTACTTACGCCTGCCGAAATTTTTGTCGCCGCAAACTGTAAAAGATTATCGCGCACGGCTGCGCATTCACGGCTGGAAACAGTAATACCGGCCTGAGGCATAAACAGACGGTAAGCGCATACAGCCTGCACCAAATGCTTCAAATCTGCGCCGCCCGCTTCCAGCGGCAGTTCGTTGCCTTCCGCCGGGCGCAAACGCGGACAGGAAAAACTTATTTCCGCTGCCGGATATTTACGCTGCAAAAGGTAAGCGTGCATACCGCAGGCAAAAATATCTCGGCAAAAATCACTCAGCCCCATTAAAGGCGCAAAGGCAACGCCGCGCACGCCGCCTTTTAAAGCGCGCTCCTGCGTATAAAAGCGGTACGGAAACACCCGCTTATGCCCTGCCAGATGTAATTGGGAATAAGCCTTAACGCCATACGTTTCCTGAAAAACCGTTACATAATCTGCCCCGCAGCGGTGCAGATAAGCGTATTCATCTGTATTTAATGGATACACTTCAAGCCCTGCCACGCTGAAATATCGGCGCGCCATTTTTACCGCTTCCGCTATGTATTCAACGCTGCTCATTTTGCGGCTCTCTCCGGTTAAAAGCAGTATTTCGCGCAGCCCGGTTGCGGCAATGGCCTGCATTTCACGTTCCATTCCGGCAGCATCCAGTTTCATACGGTTAATTTTGTTATGGCAGTTAAACCCGCAGTACACGCAGTAATTTTCGCAGTAATTGGCAAGGTACAGCGGTGTAAAAATGCTGCGGCTGCTGCCAAAATACCTAAAGGTAAGCTCTCTTGCCTGCTGCGCCATTTCCTCTAAAAACGGCAGCGCTGCCGGTGAAAGCAGAACGGCAAAATCCTGCGGCGTTTTATGCCGTTTAGCCAAAGATTGCTGCACGTCTTTTTCCGTAAAGGAAGCAAAATCAACAGCATCTGCCGCAGCCTGCACTTCTTCGAGCATTGTTGATTCAATAATTTCCATGCCCGGCTGATAGGTAAGGCAATCCGCCAAATCAGTTTTATTTATCTCCTGCACGTTTATCACTCCCCAATAAAACCTGTCAGCGGGCTTGATGCCGATGCGTGTCTGCTTACTGCGCCAAGGCCTGCAAGATACGCTTTGCGCCCTGCCTCTACCGCCAGTTTAAACGCCTCTGCCATAGCAGGTATATTGCCGCTTGTAGCAATAGCTGTGTTTATCATTACCGCCGCCGCGCCCATCTGCATGGCTTCGCACGCCTGCGCCGGGCTGCCGATACCGGCATCAACAATTACCGGCAAATCAATTTCATCAATTAAAATCTGAATAAATTCCTTAGTTACAAGCCCCATATTGCTGCCGATAGGCGCACCCAAAGGCATTATGCAGGCCGCACCGGCCTTTGCCAAATCGCGCGCGGCGTTCAAATCGGGGTACATGTAAGGCATTACCGTAAAACCTTCCGCTGCCAAAATTTCCGTTGCCTTAATGGTTTCATAATTATCTGGAAGCAGGTATTTGCTGTCGCGGATAACTTCTATTTTAATGAAGCTGCTACCGCAAACTTCACGCGCCAGCCTTGCAATACGCACTGCTTCAGCGGCGGTACGCGCGCCGCTGGTGTTTGGCAGCAGCGTAATTCCTTCAGGTATGTAATCTAAAATATTGGCAAGCCCGCCGTCATTCACGCGGCGCAAAGCAAGCGTTAAAATTTCCGCACTGGCATTTTCTACAGCCGCTTTAATAAGTTCCAGTGAATATTTGCCGCTGCCCAAAATAAAACGGCTGTTAAATTCATGCCCGCCTAAAATAAATTTATCGTCCATTATTATTCCTCCATTTTTAAAAGAAGCTCTAAAACAAGGTTCGCCTGATGCGCTGCACACAGCGCGGCGCGCGGAGCTGCCAAACGCCCGCAGGTTTCTATGCCGCTTATGCCATCGCCGCAAAGATAAAAATTAGGAGCAATTCTGCGTGTTTTGATGGCATTGCTGCGCCCAACGCCGGCAAGCCCGCTGGCTGCAATGATAGTTTTGCCGCCATAAGCCGATAACAGCGCATTAACCAGCATGGCTTTCGTCTCAGGCTTATCCACTGCTTCACAGATAATATCATCCTGCGCAAAAACAGATGCGGCATTATTTTCATCCAGCCGTAAATTTTGCAGGCGCAAATCAAGCTGCGGGTTAATCTGTAAAAGCTGTTCTGCCAGTGCTTCCGTTTTATATTGCCCAAGATGCCGCAAAAAATAGTGCTGCCGCTCAAGATTGCTTTTATCAACACGGTCAAAATCCACAAGATGCAGATGCTTAACGCCTGACCGCGCCAAAAACACAGCAATGTGCGAGCCAAGCCCGCCCAAACCGGCAATGCCGATATGTACGGATTGCAATTTATCTTCCTGCTGCATTTCAGCCACCTCCTACAAAACTTACAACTTCAACTTCGTCACTATCTGTTAAAACAGCAGTGTTAAATTCTGCACGCGGCACAATATTGCCGTTAAGTTCTACCGCCACCAGTTCCGCACGCAGCCCCTGCATTTTTAAAAATTCTGCAACTGTGCATGTAGCAGCAAGCTCTACATTTTTTCCATTCAAAAGCATAGTTTTCTCCTTTCCGCCGTAATTAAAAAAGCCCATGAAGAAGCCTACACCCGCGGTGGTGCACCCCTTCATGGGCTTTGCCCAATCTAACGGCATATTAAGTTGCAACTGCCTGATAATAAGAAACGGCAAGCGCCAACAAGGCACTTGCCGTCATTTGCAAACACTCCCTACGTTGGCATTATCCAAATCAGGTTAAGGGTCGAAACGAAGAAGTTTCCTCTCAGCCGGCTTAAGGCCAGCTCCCCTGTTTTTATTTACAGATATATTATACAGCCGGAAATGACAGATGGCAAGAAAAAAATCTGCTGCATTGAAAATAGAATGCACTTGTGCTATTCTGTAATGGAATATATCCGTTGGGAGAAACGGAGTAAATAACACATATATCCCGAGGCAGAGGAGGAAAATATGAAAGTATCAACACTATTAGAAGGTTTGGAATATATCTGCTGTCAGGGCAGTACAGAACAGGAAGTCACTACCGTTGTGTATGACTCCCGCAAAGTAGAAGAAAATTCGTTGTTTATCTGCATCCGTGGTGCGGTTGTGGACGGACACAAATTTGTACCGGATGTCATCGAAAAAGGTGCAAAAACTCTGATCGTTGAAGAAGAAGTTGAGGCTCCTTCAGATGTAACAGTGATCAA
>USHB01000186.1 GCA_900554395.1 uncultured Phascolarctobacterium sp. | reverse complement strand
TTTAAGCGCGTCTGCAAGATTCGGATTACGTCCATGAGGGTCTGCTGTAATAAGGTTTTTAAGCGTAACGCCATTAATGAAAGCACCTGGATTACTTATGGTCATACCTTCCTCATCAATGACAACTCTTGTCATTTGCAGAATAGAATAATCTCTGTGAGAAAATGCGTTTACCAAAGCTTCTCTGAAAGCACGGTGGTCAAATTCAGGGATAGAAACCCTTACTAACCCAAATTCCATTTCACGCTCAGGATTCCAGGGTTTTAGCATTTGTTCAAAAAATTCAAACGTCGCTATTAATGGTTTATGCGATATTTCGTTTACTCGTATGGCACTGCCTTCCTGTACCTGAAATGCTGATTCAGCGGTAGGAATCAAACGTTTAATGCTTGTTTCTTTGCCAATTAATAACAGACCTGTTACTGTTGGCGTAATAGTGCCATTGACATCTTCTGCCAGAGAAAGGGCTTTAAACAGTTCTTCGTCAGAAAGCTCCAAAAGAGCGCGCTCACCATTTCTGACGTCAATAGTAGTTCTTAACCTGCGTATTTCATTCTCGTCGAAATCATTCAGGGTAGCTTCTGGCAATGGCTGTTTTGAAAAATCTAATTTGCCTAATTCAGAAAGGCGGCTGTTAAATTCGTATGGGAACATAGGAACATTTTCCGGTTCCCCATTAGCCTTTAAACGCCTTTTCAAAACTTTGCCGCCTGAGGTGGCAACAATGCTTTGGCTTTTGGGTATTTCGAAAACCATTACAGGAAGATTATTCTGATTTACTATATTAATCCTTACTGCTAGAGATGGAACTGTTTTGTTGGCAACCATAACGCCTGTCTTTATTACGTCTTTATGGTTGTTGTGCAACCCTGTTACACTTCCATTATCCTCTATTCCAAGATAGAGATAACCGCCCTCAGTGTTTGCCAGTCCAACAATGGCATCAATAATATCATTGTCGGATAAGCATTTTATATCGCTTTTAAATTCAACGGTAAGAGATTCTTTTGCCGGCAATTCAAACATATTGGCACCTCTATTCTTATAATTATTGTAATAAAAATCTGATTGTGATAATTCTTACAATATTATTATAATAAAATTGTGATAAAAAGCAAGAAATTATTATAATAATGATGTTTTTATTAGGATAATTGTTAGAAATAGAAGAAATTTATAAAATGTTTACTGTTCTATAAACCACTTGCCATCTTCATCAAAAATCTTATACTCACGCCCTCTGATACGGCAGATGTAACGAATGCCTATGCCGCCGCACTTGATTGCGGCGGCTTTTCTTATATCAAGCACACGGTCAATATCAAAGTGGCGCCCATCATCCCAAATGATTGTTTTAGGCAGGGCAAGCCCGTCTTTGCGGTGTTCAACAATTATATCAAGTTCAATTCGCGGCATTTTCAGCACCTCTTATCTAAAATACGATACCGGGTGTATGGTATGTTCTTCTTTGGGGTTAAAGCCTGTTAATTTTCGGTCTGTAAGGCTTGAAGCACGCAGTATGGAATCATGTCCAAATCGTCTGCGTAATTCATCTATGGTATGGGCAAGATTTTCAGCAGCTAAATTTCTGCTTTCATCTTCAAAAAGTGAGAGTTCGATTAAGGTATCTGCCGTGACTAAGTTAATTCCTCTCAGCGCAACGGCTCTTACTGGCTGCGTCCAATGATAATTATTTTTAAAAAGCTGCATAGCTGCCGCTATAATATCACTGCTTAAAAAAGTAGGGCGGTTTATTTTTTTCTGCCGGGTCATGTAATACAGGTTCTTATCCCTTATCTGTATTTCAACTCCGGAGCATTTTAAATTGTAGTCCCTAAGTCTTGCTGCCACAGATTCAGCAAGTACAGTAAAAACAAGCTGTACATCTTCATCAGTAGTTAAATCCCTGGGACAGGTAATTCCATTGCTGACAGACTTAACAGCTGCTTCTTCACCAATTAGGCGTACAGGAGCAGTATCAAGACCATTGGCAAAGAGCCATAAAACTTCACCCCATTTGCCAAGGTTAAGGCGGAGAATATCTTTTGAACATTTGGCAATTCCTCCAATTGTAGTAATTCCGATACTTGTTAATTTACGGTTAGTTGCTCTGCCTACATACAGAAGGTCAGAAGCAGGAAGCGGCCATACAAGTGATTTAAAGTTATTGGGGGTAATATCCGTTATGGCATCCGGTTTACGATAATCAGAACCAAGTTTTGCAAAAATTTTGTTAAACGAAACTCCTATGCTTACAGTAATACCAAGCTCGTCTTTTATGCGCTGGCTTATTAGTTCTGCTATATCATGTGCACTACCAAAAAGAGATAATGAACCTGTAACATCTGCCCAGTTTTCGTCAAGTCCAAAGGCTTCAATCTGGTCAGTATAATCGTAGAGTATGCCTCTGGCAAGCCGTGAGAATTTTAGGTACTTGGCAAAATCCGGTGGAACTGTAACAAGTGCCGGCGCTTTCTGCTTAGCTTCCCATATGGCTTCACCAGTTTTAACGCCTAAGCGTTTTGCAATCATATTTTTTGCAAGTATGATGCCGTGTCTGTTAAGCGGGTCTCCTGCAACAGCAACAGGCAAATGCCGTATTTCGGGACGGTAAAGGCATTCCACGGAAGCGTAGAAGTTATTCATATCTATATGGATGATAGAGCGCATAATAAGACCTCGGTACACAATTAATACAAACACAAGTTTGTTATAATTATAGCACCATTGGAAATCGAAGGCAACAATAAAAATGCCGTATCAAGAATTAATACGGCAGTGATTAGTTAATCAGAATGCGTAAAGGCAGCACATTACATGCTGCCTTGTTTATTTTAAAAATGCTTTTGAACGTACATATTCAATTACTGCTTCCTTGGGAATCTTCCAACGCCCTTTTAGACGAAAACATTTAAGTTCACCGCTGCGCAATAAATCGTAGGCAGCGTTTTTGCCTATGCCGAGTATCTCCATAAGGTCATCTACTGTTAACATATCACTGTATTCATCAAACATTGTTAAATCACTCCTTTTAGAATTTTATTATATTTATTATTACCATTTTATAGCCGTATTAACAGAATAAATTTAAGTCAGCAATAACTTATAGTAACGATAGATAATGAGCATTGAGCTGAAAAATGTCATTATCAATTACACTGGTTGACAAGAGACTTTGCATAAGCTTTGATGTCTTCAATATTGATAAGGTATATTTTACCGCTTCTTATACAACGGATTTTACCAGCTGCAATAAGTTTGTAAACTTTAGATGTACTGCAATTAAGAAGATAGGCTGTTTCAGTAGCAGTGTACAATAACTTATCCATAGCGTTTTCATCTCCATAACTTTAATTACGAAGATGTTAATACCAAAAAGTATTAAATGAGGTCTAGAAAATTTAACCGTTGTTAAAAAATA
>USHB01000185.1 GCA_900554395.1 uncultured Phascolarctobacterium sp. | reverse complement strand
GCCAGTATTTATTAAAAACAAACCGCCATATTCACTAAATTTATTAATTGATATGCCTGCGGACATAATTTTATTATTTTCAACATAATAAATTTTATTATTTGTAATCATTTGTGGTGTAAATAAAACAAATACACCTGCTATTAAAATTATACACAAAATAACAAATACCCATTTGTTTATTTTCATATGCTGATCACCTTATTATCAATTTAGACTTCATCCTTTATTAAACTAATACTTTCAGCTTCTATATAAATTTTATCGCCTGAATTTAGTAAAATCTCTATTCGTATAAAGTTTCCCTTTTGTATATCTAAATAAACAACATAAAATCCTTCTCCCCAAGGAGATTTATTATTAACTACAATTTCTTTAAATTTATTACACTCCAATATAACAATTGCATTTTCATAAGACAACTTAATTTTAATATTTGCCGTTTCATTTATATAGTCGCAATTTATATTCAATATTTCCGCATCATGAAAATTTATGTTTTTTATTCCATCTATTAAATCCATTTACTTGCTCCTATAATGTACTGCCAATTGAAAACTAGTATAGAGATAATATTAATTGTCTCTATACCACTTCAGCACATAACCGTACTGTTTCAATGCTTTTCTGCGGACTTCATAATCGGGCATTACGGCTGCCACGCGCTGCCAAAAAGAGGCGCTGTGGTTCATGCAGCCAATATGGCACAGTTCATGCACTACCACATAATCTATCAGTGCAGGCGGTGCAAATATAAGCCGCCATGCAAAATTAAGCACGTTTTTGCCGCTGCACGAACCCCACCGGGCATAAGCGGAAGAAAGTTTTATTCCGCAGGGAGCTGCTCCCGTTAAAGCGGCAAAATGCTTTGTACGGCTTTGCAGAATTTGCAGAGCAGTTTTGCGGATAAATGTTAAAAAGTTTTTTTGGCTTACGCCGCTGCCGCAAACAATATAGCTGCCATCAATGCCGATAAAGTTTTTTGCTGCATTGCCGTTTATTTTTATTTGCAGTTCATTGCCGGCTATGCGCCATACAGCGCCTTCCGCCAAAAGCGGCTCTGCCGGAGCAAGCTCTGCCTTTAAACGCATTTCACGCTGTTTGGCGTTAATCCAGTGTTGCTTTTCTTCTATAAAATTGTGTATTTCGCCAAGCGGCAGCCGCAGCGGAGCACGCACTATGCAGTTGCCGCTGCCGTCTATCGTTATTGCCAATGTGCGCCTTTTGCTGCGCACCAGCTTATATTGCATAAAACCACTCCCATTAAATAATATTATAACCTTTGAGTACACACAGCTGCAACTTTCTGCCGCATTATAGCCGCATAAACTAAAAACGCCTGCATACAGCAGGCGTTTTTTATACATTTTTTCTTAAATAAATATTAGGCAAAACAACTGCCGTTTCCTCAGCATCTTCTTTCCCCATCCATGCAACTATAAATCTTACTTCCGCATTATAAGGTATATACCCTTTATTTCGTAAATTTTGTAATTTTTCTAAAAATGCTTTTGAAAATTTTACAATAGGTATCTTTCCACCTGCAATTTGCACACTAAGATACATACCGTTAATAAAAAGTTTACTTCCGCTGCGAAGTTTTAAAACAAGCTGTTTCTTATTCTTAAAATAATCAAGATAAACATCTTTATGCGTCATCTGTAATGAAATTTCCAAAGGTTCGCTATAAGCAATTTTATCATAGCAATGTTCTATTTCGGGTAAATTGTATCTAGAAAATAATTTTGTGTTGCTATGAATATATAGTTCGCTTTTAGCCCTTGTCATTCCAACATACAAAACACGTTTTTCTTCATCACTAAACGCATTATTACCATTAAGCATCATGTAAACAGTATCAAACTCTCTGCCTTTAGCTTTATGGATAGTAGAAACATACACAGCTTCATTTTCATCATCATAAAAATCTTCATAACTTGATTCTTTGATGAACTCTAATAAATCATTATAATACTTTTCAGGATTAACCGTTTCAAAATCACGTATCAGATTTCTGCAAATTTCAAGGCATTTGCTTCCTTCGTAAGCTTTAAATAATTTGTCTGCCGCTAATTTCCATACTGTATCAGGAATTTTCACAGCATATGGCGCAGCTTTTTCTATCTGTTTTAAAAAGTAACGTATTTCCTGTAAATTATAAAGATAAAACCCATCAATTGATTGTATAAGTTTAGACCTAATGCCTCTTTTTTGCAGCATTCCCAAAAGCTGCAACGCTTCATCATTAGTGTTTGTCAACACACAGCATTTATTGTTGCCCCGCGTTGCTGCAATCTGCTTTACTACAGCTTCTTCCATATTTCTACCTATATGGTGGGTTATAACAACTTTACCTTTTTCTTTTTGCACAGAATGAATAAGTGTACTTTTCATTCTATTATGAATTGTTGCCGCAAAAGCATTGCCCAGTTCTACAATAGCCGGTTTACTGCGGTAATTTTCCACCATTTCATATCTTACAGCGCCATAATCTTTTATTAAAGATTTCAAATGTTCGGAATTTGATCCGCGGAATTCATAAATATTCTGATCATCATCACCTACCGCAATTACGCGCATATTATCATTATTATCTATTAAAGCACGTACAAGATTAAATTCATTTTCGTCCATATCCTGTGCTTCATCAATTACAAGCACGCTTTTACTGATTTTACTCCGTTCAACTTCACCACTGCGAATTAATTCCACCGCATTTTTTACAACATTATCAACTCCTTCAAGCCTGCCAATTTTCCCAAGTAAATCAAAACAATAAGAATGAAAAGTTTTTATTTCCACATAATTTGCCGCATTGCCGATTAACTCAACAAGACGTTTTTTGAATTCTGTCGCAGCCGCTCTCGAAAAAGTAAGCATTAAAAGCTGTTCCGATTTTACAGATTCCAATATTATCAGCGAAGCTAGTTTATGTACCAAAACACGTGTTTTGCCGCTTCCAGGTCCTGCTGCCACAACAATATAAGGAGAATCTGAATCATTAATAATTTGCGATTGTACGGAAGATAAACCTTGAAATAACTGCTTATATTTTTTAGGTGTAATATTACGGTTAATTTCATTTTCACGTTCACCGGCAAAATATTTTTTTATAAACTTTTGAAAATCTATCTGAAAATAGTCTCTTACAAATTGCAGTGCTGATTTATAATCGCGCACCATCAAATTGGCATACTCACCGATAATATGAATCTGCTGAATTCTTTGTTTATAAAACTCATCAAGATAACGATAATCGGCTGCTTTATACCTGATTTTATTATCCATTATGCAGCGTTCAATTTCCATGCTGTTATAAAGTCCCAAGAATCCGCCTTCAAGCCGTAATGCTTCTATTTTAGAAAGATACAACAAAGCATCCTCCACATCATGCAATGATATTTCTTTGACCATTAAATTCATCGTCTGATGTTCTTTATAAGCA
>USHB01000184.1 GCA_900554395.1 uncultured Phascolarctobacterium sp. | reverse complement strand
AAATCATCATAATAATTATGCTTGTTGCAGTAATCCCACAAACGCGATATAACCGCAAACAATTCTTTTTCGGTATTGTTTTCCGGCTCATCGCTGATAATAAAATACTCCTCCGGTACTTTTTCAATGCGTATTTCATCTTCCGGAACATCAATAAATTCATTCATCATTTGCAGCGTGTTCTTCAAAAGGCTGCGCCTGCGCGAAAGCTGTTCAATTTTCTGCCGAAGGCGTTTATCCTGCTCTTTTAAAAGCTGCATAAAAACATCGGTATCACGCTTATCCATATATTTTTTTATTTCTTCAAGCGAAAGCCCCAGTTCTTTTAAAGTAGTTATCAAATCAAACATATAAATCTGGTTAAGCGAATAATATCTGTAACCGTTATCAGCAGTTTTTACCGGTTTTAAAAGCCCTATATCATCGTAATGAAACAGCGTATCTTTGGTTGTATTACAAAACGCGGCAAATTCACCGGTTTTTAAAAATCTTTGCGACAATTTAAAATACACCCCTTGACTATGGTGTAACACCATACTTTATTATTATTATAGCGGCTAAATTGTTTTACCGCAAGCGAGAGGGTGAATTATTATGAAACATATCTATATGCTGTTTGCAGCCATTGCGCTTGAAGTAAGCGGCACCACTTTTATGAAATTTTCCGTAACCAACGAATTATTTATCGGTTATCCGGTTATGCTTATACTAATGGCATGCTCTTACTATTGCCTCAGCAAAGCAGTAAAAAAAATTCCCATCAGCGTGGCTTACGCAGTTTGGGAAGGCATAGGCCTTGCAGGCACTGCCTTTATGGCATGGCTTATTTTTAACGAAACCATGCCGCCTATAAAACTGTTTGCCTTCGGTATCATTATCGCCGGGCTGATAATGATTAAAAAAGGCACTTTTAAGATAGGATGTGAATAAAATGCAAACTATCGGCATTATTTATATTATACTCGCCGTTATCACAGACGTTTTGGCAAACATCTGCCTGAAAAAATCCAACGGCTTTCAAAAGAAAAAATACGGCTTTGCCTCACTGGCACTTATCGGCGTTGCCTTTTTGCTTATGGCACAGGCGCTGTTAACGCTTGATTTAAGCATTGCTTACGCAATGTGGGGTGCTTTGGGCATTATTTTAACCACTTGCGTTGATAAATTGTTTTTCGGGCTGAAAGTTAAACCGCTGGGAATTTTAGGCATTGCCACCATGATTAGCGGCATAGTAATTTTAAAAATGGTATAACCCCATCCACTTCAATGCGAGGTTGCGTAAAAAAAGAGAAGGCGTTTTTTGCCTTCTCTTTTTTATTAAAATTTATGCTTCAGCTTTTTTGTTTTTATAAACGAACCAATAGAACGGCACTGCAATTACCGCTGCGCCAAGACCCATTACAAGCTGCTGCATGGAAGTCTGTGATAAGAGCCACAGGCTGACCATAACCGCAATAATAGGAATTACCGGGCCAAACGGAATTTTAAATGCACGCGGAGCATCCGGCATTTTTTTGCGGAAAACAATAACTGCCAGACAGGTAGGAATGTACTGGGAGAAACGGGATACAGCACTGATTGCGGCAAGATAAGTAAAGCTGCCGGTATAGGCAATCAGCATAGCGATAACGGTAGAAGCAATAATGCACCAGTATGGAGCGCCAAAGCGGTTGGTTTTTGCCATAAAAGCAGGCAGCATCTGAGTTTCTGCCAAAGCAAGGCAGCTGCGCGGAGTTACAAAGGAAGAACTTACGCACAAAGCACCGATAGCTACCAAAGTACCGCCAGCTACAACACTGATGCCGAAATTGCCGGCAATTTTACCGAAAGCATCCTGTACAGGCACGGTAGTATTGGCAAGGTCGTAACCCATAATGCCGATAGCGCAGGCAAGCAGCAGGAAATAAATAGCTGCAACTGCAAAAATAGAAATCAAAATTGCTTTCGGCAGGTTCTTTTCAGCATTTTCCATATCCGCTGCCGGTACCGGAATAGTTTCAAAACCGGTGAAAGTAAAGAACAGCACAACAGCTGCCGCACCAAAGCTGCCCGGAGTATATTCACCGCCGGGGAACATCGGGCTGAAGTTAGCAGGGTCAATAAAGAAAATGCCCATGCCGATAAAAAGAATGAACGGCAAAATTTTAGCTATTGTAGCTACGTTTTGAATAATTTTATAAAGCTGTACGCCAAAAAGATTCATTACAGCAAGCAATCCAAAAATAACGGTAACTACAACGTTTTTCATAAACGGATTATTAAGTTCCGGAATTACCGAACCAAGAGCGGTTGCAAAGCCTACGCCCATGGTAGCAAACGCAATAATACGCGTAATCCATGTTAAAAAGCCAACTTCATAGCCGACAAAATTGCCAAACGCCTCTTTGGCATAAATGTACGGACCGCCGGTTTCCTTAAAAAGGCCGCTTGCTTCTGCAAAGCAGAATGTAATTGCCAAAACCAAAAGCGTATCAAACAAAAGTACGCCAAGGCTGGCCGGGCCAATAAGGCTCATTGCATTATTCGGCAACAGGAAAATTCCGGAGCCGATAATACTGTTGATGCCAAACAGTACAATACTCCAAAAACCAAGTTTAGCTTTATTGCTCATAAAAACACACCTTTACAATATTATTTTTTGCTTGCAGCCACGCGGTCGATGAAATCAGCAAAAAGTTTGCGCATTTCCGCATGTTCCTGCCACATATTTTCGGGATGCCACTGCACTGCAACAATCTGGCCGTCAGCGCTTTCAATAGCTTCCACAACTCCATCCGGAGCAGTAGCCGTAACTTTTAAACCTTCGCCAAGTTTTTTAATGCCCTGGTGATGGCGGGAATTTACATAAGCCGTTTCGCCCAAAGAGCCATAAAGCAGGCTGTCTTTATCAACAGTTACATGGTGCGTGGGGTAGCAGGCGTTTGCACCCTGGGAATGGCGGATATAAGCATCTTTGTTTTCAGTTGCCAAATCCTGATATACATTGCCGCCCAATAAAATATTAATGAACTGGCAGCCGCGGCAGATACCAAAAATCGGTTTGCCTGCCTTATAAAATGCTTTAAACATTTCTGCTTCAAATACATCACGTTTGTAGTTGGTTGAACCAATGTGCAGCGAAGGTTCTTCGCCAAAAAATGTCGGGTCAGCATCCGGCCCGCCGGGAATAATTAAAGCATCAAACAAATCAACATAATCTTCGCCTTTAGCACCCGGAACATCCGGCAGAACAATCGGCAGCGCACCAAGTTCGTTGACAATATCAACAAGACCGCGTGCCGTAAACGGCGCACGCACAAGATTAGTTACATCACTGGCATACGGATAAGTATCGGCAGTGATTGCAATACGCAATTTAGACATAGTAATACCTCCAATGGTCAAAATGTAAAATTTTTAATATATCATTACTCAGCATAAATATTATAACCTACTATACAAAAATT
>USHB01000183.1 GCA_900554395.1 uncultured Phascolarctobacterium sp. | reverse complement strand
TAAATGCCAAAGTTTTGCTATAATTATATGGTATAAAAGTAAAATATGGGGAGGAAGTACAATGGAACTTGCCCAGAAAATTGAACATACATTATTAAAACCCGATGCAACCGTGAAAGATATTATGCGCTTGTGCGATGAGGCGTTGCAGCATAAACTCTACGGCGTATGCGTTAACCCGTGCTATGTGCCGCTGGCTAAACATCTTTTGCAGGGCAGCGCTGTTAAGGTTGTTACGGTGGTTGGTTTTCCGCTTGGCGCTACGTTTAGCTGCGTTAAGGCGCTTGAAGCCAAAACCGCGGTGGAAGAACACGCCGATGAAATTGACATGGTAATGAATATTTCTGCTTTTAAAACCGGCGATTACGCTGCCGTAACGGAAGATATCCGCCGCGTGGTGGAAGCGGCAGCACCCTGCCCGGTAAAGGTTATAATTGAAGCGGCAGCGCTGACGGCGCGCGAAAAACGCACGGTTTGCCGCATTATTGCCGATGGCGGCGCCAAATTTGTCAAAACCTCCACAGGCTTCGGCAAAGGTGGCGCTACGGTAGAAGATGTGAAGCTGCTGCGCGAAGAAGCCGATAAATACGGGCTTATGGTAAAAGCCGCAGGCGGCATCCGCGATGCAGCTACGGCGCGCGCCATGGTTGAAGCAGGCGCAGACCGTATCGGCACCAGCGCCGGCGCTGCCATTGCCGCAGGTGAAGCATGACGGGCGAATTTAAAATTTCCGTACTTGCAAGCGGCAGTAAGGGCAACGCCACTGTTATCAGCGCAGGCGGCAAAAACTTTTTGATTGATGCGGGCATAAGCTGCCGCCAGCTTGTGCAGCGCTTAAAAGAAGCCGGAATGACGCCGGAGGATTTGGATGCCATACTTTTAACGCACGAACACCGCGACCATATCAACGGGCTGCCGGTTTTCAGCCGCAAATACCATCTGCCGGTGTTTGCCAACGAGGCAACGTGGCGGTATCTGCCGCAGCGCGGAGAAATGGAACGTGCCTGCTGCCGCCTTTTGCCCAAAAGCCTGGAGACGGAAGGCCTGAAAATAACCAGTTTTAACGTGCCGCATGATGCCGCCAATGCCGTAGGCTATGCGTTCAGTTACGCAGGCGCGCGCTGCGTGTACCTTACGGACGTGGGCTTTATTACGGAAGAAATAAAGAACAACGTGGCAGGCGCCGATACTTTGGTGCTGGAAGCCAACCACGATGAGGAAATGCTGAAAAAAGGCATTTACCCGTATCCTTTAAAGCAGCGCATTTTGGGTACGCGCGGGCATTTATCCAACGCCGCTGCCGGGTGGCTGCTTTCGCAGATGGAGCATCTGCCGGACGAAGTTTTTCTGGCGCATTTAAGCCAGGAAAACAATACGCCGCAGCTTGCGCTGAACACGGTGCGCGGTATTCTGGATGCTAAGGAAACAGGCGAAGCTACTAAAATTTATGTTGCTTCGCAGGATAATATAATAAAAAATTACTGAGGGGTGTAAAAAATGCAAAAAACTATATTAAAAAAATCGCTTAATTTGTTTATGTGCGGTATTTTAAGCACGGCTGTGCTTTTGGGCGGCTGCGGCATCGGCAATACTGCCGAAACTGCCAAACAGGCAGAAACTCCCGCTGCTGCTGCCAAGCAGGAAGTAAAACTTTCTGATGCGCGCAATACGCCTGTTGTTGTGGCAGCGCAAAAAGTTGGGCCTGCCGTTGTAGGTATTACCAACAAAGCCTATGTGCGCGACTTTTTTAACCGCGTGCAGCTTACAGAACGCGGCACCGGCAGCGGCGTTATTTACGATAAAAGCGGCCTGATTGCCACCAATAATCATGTTGTGGAAGGCGCGCAGGAAATTATCGTAAGCCTTACTGACGGGCGCAGCGTTAAAGGCAAAGTGCTCGGCGCAGATGCCGCAACAGACCTTGCCGTTGTAAAAATTGATGTTGATGAAGATTTGCCGGTAGCTGACTTCGGTGATTCTTCCACTTTGCAGGTAGGCGAACCTGCCATTGCCATCGGCAACCCACTGGGGCTGGAGTTCCGCGGCAGCGTAACGGTTGGCGTTATCAGTGCACTGAACCGCTCCATCGAACTTGGCGACCGCAAATTTAACCTTATCCAGACTGATGCTGCCATTAACCCCGGCAACTCCGGCGGCGCGCTTGTTAATGCAGACGGCGAAGTTGTGGGCATTAACTCTGCCAAAGTAGCTGTCAGCGGCGTTGAAGGCATTGGTTTTGCCATTCCGGTAAACTCTGCCAAACCTATTTTGGATGAACTTGCTAACCACGGCCGCATTGCCCGTCCGTATATCGGCGCCAGCCTGATTGATAAGGATATATCCGACCGTTACGGCTTTGACCTTGATTTGCACGGCGGCATTTTTGTAATGAAAATTGTAACCGGCGGTCCTGTTTATAATGCAGGTATGCGCCCCGGCGATATTATTTTAAGTTTTGACGGCGCAAAAGTTGAAACTGTGCCGGAACTGCGCGGCAAACTTGCCGAAAAGAAAGTTGGCGATACCGTTGCCATTGTTGTGCTGCGTGCAGGCATTGAACGCACTTTGCAGGTAACTTTGCAGGAAATGCCGGAGGAAGGCTGATATGAAAATCAGCATTGTCTGTGTAGGCAAAATTAAGGAAAAATATCTTACCGAAGGCATTGCCGAATTTACCAAACGCCTTACGCCGTACTGCAAACTGGAAACCATTGCCATTGGCGAAGAAAAAATGCCTGATAACCCATCACCTGCTGAAAAAGAGCAGGTGCTTGCCAAAGAAACGGAACGCCTGATAAGCGCCATACCGGCGAGCGCCCATGTAGTTCTTTTGGATTTGCAGGGCAAAGAAATAACATCGCCGCAGCTTGCGGAAATGTTTGACAGTCTTGCTCTGGCAGGCAAAAGCCACATAGCCTTTGTTATCGGCGGAGCCTTTGGCTACACCGATGCGTTGCGCAAACGTGCGGATATGCGCTGGAGCTTTTCCAAACTGACCTTTACGCACCAAATGATACGGCTGATGCTGGTAGAACAAATTTACAGAGCGTTTAAAATTTCAAGGAATGAACCGTATCACCTTTAAGGATAAATTTAAAATACGCTAACTCTTTAGTGAGTTAGCGTATTTTTGTTTATATAAATAACACCGTTTCTAGAAGCGACAATTTCGGTAGTAATCAGGCTAAAGGTTTAGTGTTAGTATCAAATAGAGATGTATAATTCGTTTGTTCTGTATATAGGTATGAAAATTCAAAGTATAGCTTTGTTGTTTAAATCTTGATTTGTGGGATAATTTTATATATAGGTGAAAAGTGAGAAATCTTCTAATATCGTCAGGACGATTCCGTTAAAGGAAATAAATGTATAGACTGGCTTGGAGATATTGATAACTGCTTGTTCAGTTTAAAGCATTATAAGTTGCATAGAAATTCGTACCTGTAAAATAAGACAAGACCATATTATC
>USHB01000182.1 GCA_900554395.1 uncultured Phascolarctobacterium sp. | reverse complement strand
TGGGTATGCCGATGGCAGTACAGTTTTCAGTGCTTGGCCTGGGCATGATTTACATTCAGGCGGTGTGCAATCAGTTCGGAGCAGAAACCATTGCCGCTTTTACGGCAGCCATGCGTATTGAGCAGCTTGCTTTGCAGCCGATGATTTCCTTCGGCTTGGCAATGGCGGTGTATACGGCGCAGAATTTTGGTGCGCGTAAATTTGCCCGCATCAGCCGCGGCGTAAAAAAATGCTCGCAGCTTTCAATAGCATTCAGTATATTGGCGGCAGTGCTGATGTATTTCTTCGGACAGGAAATGATAGGCATCTTTTTGGATAACCCATCGCCGAAAGTTATGGCAGAGGCAAAGGAATATTTGCATTTAAGCGTGCCGTTCTATTTCTTTTTAAGCCAGATTTTTATTTACCGCAACTCTGTGCAGGGCATGGGCATTTCCATGATACCGATGCTGTCCGGCATTGTAGAGCTGTTGCTGCGTATTCTGGCAGCGCGTTATTTAACGGTGGATTATGGCTATACAGGCGTATGTTATGCCAGCCCGATTGCCTGGGTTGGTTCATCAATATTCTTATTCGGCAGCTATCATTATTTCCTGCGGCTGCTGGCGCGTAAACACTTAGGGCTTAAATAAATTTGCGGAGGTGCAAAATGGAAAATAAACAAATGTTGGAAGAATTTTTGGAATTAGTGCAGATTCCTGTCCATTCACGCAATGAAAGGCAGATTGCCGATGTTGTAAAGGCAAAACTGGAAGCGCTCGGCCTTGAAGTTACCGAAGAAGATACAGGCGCTAAAATCGGCGGCAATGCAGGTAATATCCGTGCTGTGCTGCGCGGCAATGCCGATTGCGAACCGCTGCTGTTTTCTGCCCATATGGACCGTGTTGCCAATAACGGCGCCATTAAACCCATTGTTGATGAAGCTAAAGGCATTGTGCATACTGATGGCAGCACTATTTTGGCGGCTGACGATGTGGCAGGCATTTGCATTATTTTGGATGCCCTTCGCAGATTAAAAGCCTCCGATAAGCCGCATGGCGATATTGAAGTAGCATTTTCTGTATGTGAGGAATTTGGCATTTTGGGCGGTCGTTATTTTGAATTTGATAAATTCCGCGCTAAAAATGGTTTCGTGTTTGATGCCGAAGGGCATATCGGCGGTATTGCCGTAGAAGCCCCGGCTAAATGCAGTTATTGCTATAAAATCCACGGTAAAGCATCCCATGCCGGCGAAGCTCCGGAAAAAGGCATCAACGCCATCCGCGCTGCGGCAGGGCTTATTCTGGCAATCCCTGATAACAGACAGTCTGCTAATTCCACGGCTAATATTGCTTCCGTACATGCGGGCGGCCCGGCTTTGAACATTGTGTGCGATTATGCCGAAGTAAACGGCGAAATGCGCAGCACAGATGCAGGCGAATTTGATGCTTTGCTGCAAAAATACGCTGAAGCAGTGCCCAAAATTGAAGAAGAATACAAAGTCAAAATTGATTACAGTTATGATGTATTGTATAAAGCGTTCAGTCTGAAGGAAGATTGCCCGGCAGTAAGACTGACAGCGGCTGCTTTGAAAAAATGCGGCGTAGAGCCGAAAATTGAAAAGAGCGGCGGCGGTATGGATGCCAACCATTTTAATGCTAACGGCATTGCTACCGTTGGTGTCGCCGTAGGTTATTTTAACTGCCATACCGGCGAAGAATACCTGGATTTACAGGATTTTTACAAATGCGGTGAAATGGCGGCAGAAATTGCCTGGCTGGCTGCAGAAAAATAAAATAACGTATTTAAGCGGCATGGCTCAGGCTGTGCCGCTTTTTGCATATAAAAAATCCGCTGCTTTAAGCAACGGATTGTAATTTTATAATGCAGTACCTTTTTGCGGTATGGAAAATTTGCTGGTGTTAATTCCTTCATACTGCAACAGTTTAATTTTTTTATCTATACCACCGGCATAGCCTGTTAAGCTGCCGTTGGCGCTAATAACTCTGTGGCAGGGGATAATAATAGATATAGGGTTATGCCCGACAGCGCCGCCTACCGCCTGGGCTGATATTCTGGCACTGCCTTTTTGCGCTGCCAGAATTTTGGCGATATCGCCATAGGTAATGGTGCTTCCATAAGGTATTTTTTGAAGAATCTTCCATACTTCCATGCGGAAGGGCGTGCCTTCAAGATAGAGCGGCGGTGTAAAATCCGGCATTGTGCCGCTGAAATAAATATCAAGCCAGCGTTTGGTTTCGGTAAACACCTTTAGGTTTTGGGCTGTGGCTTGCTGCAAATCCGTTGGGAAATATTTCTGCCCGTCAAACCATAAACCGGTAATAGCATTGCCGTTGCTTGCCATAGTTATGCTGCCAAGCGGCGACCGGTAATGGTTAATGTACTGCATGACGAACCTCCTTTGGCCTGAGTAAAAGCAGTAATAAAACTGCACCTTCTTTACAGCATTATCATAACATATTATGAAGGCAAAATGTTGGAAAATACATTTTAAAATCCGGATAAAAGCAAAACAGGCAGCATTTAAAACTGCCTGTTTTATAATTTAGCGTATAAAGTTGGTATAAATGCCTTGCTCTTTTTCCGGTAAACCGTATTTTTCCTTGCCGAGGGCAATGCTCTTAATTAAAAATGCCATGTTGTGCCCCAAAGTGCGCATGGTTTGCAGGCCTTCTTTATCCTGTAAAACATCTTCGGCAGATTGTCCGTGAACGCTGTTCCAGTACTGGCTGCTTACAATCGGCATGCCGCTGATGGCAAAGTATTTATTGATTTCATCAAAAGTTGCCGAACAGCCGCCGCGGCGTGCAGATACTACTGCAGCGCCTGCCTTCATGGTTTTATTAAACTTGCTGCTGAAGAACAATCTGTCCAAAAAGCTGATTAAGTTGCCGTTGGCAGAAGCATAATAAACCGGGCTGCCGATAACTATACCGTCGGCATCTTTAAATTTTGCTGCAACTTCGTTGACAATATCATCAAAAACGCATTTGCCGAGTTTGGCACAGGCGCGGCAATCTATGCAGCCTCCTACGGGTTTGGCGCAAACGTGAATAAGCTCCGTTTCTATGCCTTCGGCTTCCAGAGTTTTGGCAACTTCATTCAAAGCAGTGTAGGTGCAGCGGTCTTTTTTAGGGCTGCCGTTTAACAGTAATACTTTCATTTTATATAACCTCCTTGCAAACTGCTAAAATAACTATAATTATATTTTAGCATATTGGAGTTCACTTCGGGCAAAAGAAAACTAACAGTATTTTATTGCGCCTTTGTGCTTATAAAACTTTTTGCAAAAGGTTCAGTACATTCTGATGAGTAATTTTATTAATTGTTTCATCTGTGTAATGTTTGCTTAAAAATTCTACCAGCGGTTTGTAATCCTGCACGCCATGGATATTGTAAGGCGGATGGGAAATACCGTCAAAATCGCTGCCGAAACCGATATGGTCATCATTGCCGATAAGGTTCAGC
>USHB01000181.1 GCA_900554395.1 uncultured Phascolarctobacterium sp. | reverse complement strand
TCGTGGTTTGATATTGAATCCCCACGTTGGTTTAAAGAAAACTGGTTGGTAATTTTTGCTATTTGCACTATTATCGGGTGGAAAATTTTTGGATACAACCTGATTATTATGCTTGCGGCAATGCTTTCTGTTCCTAAAGAAATGATTGAAGCGGCAAAACTGGAAAATGCAAGTAACTGGCAGATTTTTAAAAAAATTATTGTACCGATGACTTCATCTACCGCTATTTATGTATTTACGGTGACAGTAGTATTCGGCCTACAGCACGTTTTGGTACCGGTAAATATGCTGACACAGGGCGGTCCTGATCAAGGAAGCTCCAATCTTGTTTATATTATTTATCAATATGCTTTTGTGTTTTTTCAAACCGGTAAATCTGCTGCGTTTGCAATTATAACTATGGTATTTTATATTGCGTTCCTGTTGTTCAGAACTAAGTATTTAGAGAAGAAGGTATATTATGAAAACTAATAAAAAAGAGTATTTGTGGCATATACCACTGTTAATTGCCGTTTTTGTTCAGCTGTGGCCGATAGTTTTTATGATATCCACTTCTTTAAAAGATATGGATCAGATTTTTCAGGCTACGCTGAACCCTTTGCCGATTCCGCCTACAATGGCTAATTACACAACGGTGCTTGAGGATTTCCCTCTTTTTACTTATATTTACATTCGTTATTGCTGCCGGAACAACGGTGATGAAAGTAATTACAAGCGTTTTGGCTGCGTTTGCGTTTATTTATTACGATTTTAAGTATAAGGAAACTATTTTTAACAGTATGTTGCTGACGTTTTTTATTCCCATTACAGTATTGATTATGCCTAACTACCTATTGATGAGCAAACTTAATTTATTAAATCATCCTCTTGGTGTAATGCTGCCTGCTTTTGCAGATGGCATGGGTATTTTTTTGATGCGTCAGACTATGCGTAGTATACCTAAGGCGCTTTTGGAAGCAGCAATTTTGGACGGTGCAAGCCCGTTTACGATTTTAAGGAAGGTTATTTTACCGCTTATTAAACCTTCTGTCATTGCAGTAGCAATTTTGTTCTTTATCAATTCGTGGAATGAATATTTTTGGCCGCTTTTAGTTTTGCAAGATAAAGAAATGTATACTCTTCCTTTGGCATTGCAGATGTTTATCAGCGCTGAAGGTGGCAGTGAATGGGGGATTGCCATGGCAGTTGCCGTGCTGACAAGCCTTCCGCCATTAATTCTATATATATTCTGTCAAAAATTTATCCTTAATACATTTATGCAATCGGGGGTTAAAGGTTAATAATGAATAGCATAGTTTTTAATAATGTCTGCAAATCTTACGGCAATGCCAAAATAGTAAAATCGTTAAATTTGGAAATTAAAGAAGGAGAAAGGCTTATTTTGCTTGGACCTTCCGGCTGTGGCAAAACAACAACGCTGCGCATGATAGCAGGGCTTGAAGAAATTACAAGTGGCAAACTTGTTATGGGAGGCAGGGTTATTAATGATGTGCCGCCCGGAGAGCGCAATGTGGCAATGGTGTTCCAAAGTTATGCTTTATTTCCGCATCTTTCTGTGTGGGATAATATTATTTTTGGGTTAAAAATTCAGAACTTGCCGGAAGATGAAATTAAAAAGCGTACTGTGGAGGCTTTGAAAATTTTAAATTTGGAAGGTTATGAAAACCGTAAACCGAAGGATCTTTCCGGCGGGCAAAAGCAGCGTGTAGCGCTTTGCAGGGCTATTGTAAAACAATCTCCGTATTTTTTGCTCGACGAACCGCTTTCTAATCTTGATGCGCAGCTGCGTCAACAGGCGAGGACAGAACTTGTACGTATTCATGAAATTTATAAACCTACCATGATTTATGTAACGCATGACCAAATTGAAGCCATGACCGTTGCAAACCGTATTGTTGTTATGCGAGACGGAGTTTTGCAGCAGGCAGGTACGCCGGATACTATTTATCATCATCCGGCCAATACTTTTGTGGCTGGCTTTATCGGCTCACCGGCAATGAATATAATCAGTGCTTATTACAGCAGTGGAAAAATTAAGATAGGAAATACTATAAGCAATGTTCCGGAGTTGTGGCAAAAATTATTACAAGGGCGTAATAACGTGCTTGTCGGTATTAGACCTGAGCATTTAACTCCAGATGCCGCCGGACAGATTAAAGGTTGCGTAAGTTATCAGGAGAATACCGGCAATCAGCGTACTCTGACAGTTAACATCGATGGTGGTGAAACAGTTTTTGTTACATTGCCCGGAACCGGTAGCGAGGTCAGTGGTAATATCGGGCTGCATTTTAACTGGAATGAAGTAAGCTTGTTTGATTATGAAACAAAAAATAATATTGGTTATGTACAAAAGGGTGAGATTATAAAATGAAATTTTCGGTAAGTGATTTGCCTTTCGGCAGTTTTAATAAGGCATTTTTAAAGGCTTTGCCTATGCAGTACGATATTGAAATTTTTTATGAATTTGGAACTGACCATTATTGGGATTTTGTGCTTAAAGATTTAAAAAGTAAGGACGGTGTTGAACGCAGGTTCAGTATACATGGTCCGTGTGTGGCAGTAAATCTTGCTGATCCGAATGATACGGCGTATTTTGATGTTTACAAAAAAACTTTTGCCTATGCAGCTAAAATAAACGCAGCATTTGTAGTAGTACATAGTAATGAAGCCTGGCGTTTTGCTGGTGAAAAAAACGCCGTTCAGGAACTTGTATATGAACGCATTGAAAAGCTTTTAAATTGTGCTAAAGAATATGGTGTAACCGTTGCACTCGAAAATGTAGGACTGCGTACAACGGGATCACTGCTGTTTGATTACGAAGAATATTTAAGCCTAATTAAACACTTTCCGGAAGCGGCAGCGTTACTTGATACAGGACACGCACATGTCAATGGGTGGCAGCTTGAAGATGTGCTGCGCGATTTGAATAAGCGGCTTATTGCTGTACATATTCACGATAATGATGGTAGCGCCGACAGTCATTTGCCTGTTGGTAGGGGTAATATAAGTTGGGAGAGCTACTTTAAAACATTGAAAGAATATGCGCCGCAGGCAGTGCAAGTGTGCGAATATGCAGCAATTAATCAGTATACAATGGTAGCAGAAAGTTTGGCGAAGTTGGAACAGGCGATTAAATAAATGCTATCATCCATTTACCATGAACGTGAATTAAATAAGCCATAAGTTTGCGCAAAAGTGTAAAATATTTACATTAATGGTCATAATAAAAATGAATTGTGTAGTGTTTGACGGTTGATTTTTGAATTTTGTATTGACAGGTGTGGACTGTCCTGCTATACTGAACTTACCGTTCACAAATAAGCAAAAAACTATGACAGGGAGTAAAGCATAACAAGCCTTACAGAGAGCCGGCGGATGGTGCAAGACGGCAGGCAGGTATGCGCGGCTCGCCCTGAAGTTCTTTTTTTGAAACAGCAGTAGAAAAAAGCGCGCACCGGCGTTATGGCAATGAGTATAATGTAGGG
>USHB01000180.1 GCA_900554395.1 uncultured Phascolarctobacterium sp. | reverse complement strand
AAATAAAACTCTTAACTTTTATAAGTATAACTTTGGAAACAATAAAAGTTAGATTTGGGACATTATTTATCCCGCCGCGGTTTTACTTAAATTTTTCTGAAAATTAAAAGCCTGAAATATTCAATTTCTGTAACAAATGTGTTAAAATTACTTTAAATACTGATTAAGTTTAGGATGTGACGAAATGGATTTTATCAAAGAGGCAGACGTTGTTGTTGTTGGCGGCGGCGTTGTTGGCTGCGCAATTTTGCGTGAGCTGTCGAAGTACGATGTAAAATGCGTTTTGCTGGAAAAAGAACCGGATATTGCCTGCGGCACTACGAAAGCTAACAGTGCTATTTTGCATGCCGGTTTTGACGCACCTACCGGAAGCAATAAGGCTATTATGAACGTTTTGGGCAACCGCCTGTACCATGAACTTGAAGATGAACTGGACCTTGATATTAAATGGACAGGTTCTCTGGTTGTGGCAACCAATGATGAAGAAGTTGAAACTTTAAAAGAATTGTTGGAACGCGGCAAAAATAACGGCGTGCCTGATTTGGCAATTTTAAGCCGTGAAGAAGTTCTGGCTAAAGAGCCGAATCTTACAACTGCCGTTGCTGCTTTGTGGGCTCCTACGGCCGGTGTTTGCTGGCCTTTTGAAGCTGCTCTGCGTTTTGCACAGTGTGCTGTACAAAATGGAGCAGAAGTTATCCGCAACTGCCGCGTAACCGGTTTTGTTAAAGAAGACGGTAAAATTACTGCTGTTGAAACTAATCTTGGCATAATAAAAACCAAATGCGTAGTTAATGCAGCAGGCGTTTATGCCGATGAAGTTGCTTACCTTGCAGGTGACAACAGCTTTAAAATCCATCCCCGTAAGGGTGAATATATTTTATTTGATAAAACTGCCTGCAATGATTTGGTATATGGCGTTGTTTTCCCGACGCCAGCTAAAAACAGTAAAGGTATTTTGGTTTGCACTACCACGCACGGCAATACCTTTATCGGCCCTAATGCCAATGATATGGATGATAAAGAAGATACCAGCGTTACGGCACAAGGCATGGACCAGATTGTTGCTTCTGCCCGCAAGCTGATACCGAACCTGCCGATGGGTGCAGCTATTACCGAATTTGCAGGTTTGCGCGCAGTATCTGATAACGGCGATTTTATTATCGGCGCTTCCTGCGTGGAAGGTTTGTTTAATGCTGCCGGCATGCAGTCTCCCGGTTTGACGGCTGCTCCTGCGGTTGCTGAAGAAATTGCCGAAGCTGTTGCCAAATATCTGCCGATGGCTAAAAAAGCAGATTTTAAAGCTGCTTTGCCGAAACAGATTCATTTTACCCGTTTGACTGACAGCGAAAAAGCGGCTGTTATTGCCGGTGAGCCTTTGTTTGGACGTGTTATCTGCCGATGTGAGACTGTTACGGAAGGCGAAATTGTTGCTGCCATTAAAGCTCCTTGTGGCGCAACAACTGTTGATGCCGTTAAACGCCGTACCCGTGCAGGCATGGGACGCTGCCAAGGCGGTTTCTGCGGTCCGCGCGTAACGCAGATTTTGGCGCGTGAACTGGGAATTTCCGTTGCTGATGTACTTAAAGAACGCAAAGATTCGCATTTATATTATGAAAAAACTGACGTGAAAGGCGGGCAGGAATAATGAAAGACCTTTATGATATAGTAATTGTCGGCGGCGGCCCTGCCGGACTTTCGGCTGCTTACAGCGCATGGCAGAATGGCGCTAAAAGTGTGCTGGTAATTGAACGTGACCGTGAACTTGGCGGTATTCTGCAGCAATGTATTCACAATGGCTTTGGCCTGCATCATTTTAAGGAAGAACTTACAGGCCCCGGTTATGCGCACCGCTGCATTGAACTTGTAAAAGATAAACCGGAAATTGAATGTCTGACTGACACAATGGTTTTGAGTGTGGAAAAAGACAAAACTGTTGTTGCCGTAAGCCCTGATTATGGTTTAATCAAAGTTAAAGGCAAAACCGTTATTTTAACGATGGGCTGCCGTGAACGTACACGCGGCGCTATCCGTATTCCGGGTGAACGCCCCGCAGGCGTATTTACTGCCGGTGCAGCACAGCGCATGGTTAACATGGAAGGTTATATTCCCGGCCATAAAATTGTTATTTTAGGCAGCGGCGATATCGGCCTTATTATGGCGCGCCGCATGAGCCTGGAAGGCTGCAAGGTACAGGCTGTTCTGGAAATTTGCCCGTTCTCCAACGGTTTAACCCGTAATATCGTACAATGCCTGAACGATTATAATATTCCGCTGTATCTTTCCCATACCATTGTTAAAATTCACGGCAAAGACCGTGTAAACGGTATTACCGTTGCCAAAGTTGATGAAAAAATGCGCCCGATACCCGGCACTGAATTTGATATTGACTGCGATACGGTTCTGCTTTCTGTTGGCCTGATTCCGGAAAATGAACTCAGCCGCGGTCTGGATTTGAAAATGCATCCGCTTACTAACGGTCCGGTTGTTGACCAGCACCGTCAAACCAGCCTGCCCGGTTTTTATGCAGCCGGCAATGTAGTGCATGTACATGATTTGGTTGACTTTGTATCGGAAGAAGCAGAAATTGCCGGTAAATTTGCAGCTTTGGAAGCACAGGGAAAACTGGACGGCAATACCAGATTTGTTACCGTAACTGCCGAAAATGGCGTACGCACCTGCGTTCCGCACTGCCTGAACCTGCCGGAAGGCGGCGAACAGGTACGTTTGTTTATGCGTGTGGCCAACCCTGAGCGCAAAGTTAAACTGGTAGTAAAAAGCGGCGATAATGTAGTGCTGCAAAGAATGTTGCCGGTTGCTAAACCGAGTGAGATGATTGCGGTTGATATTCCTGCTGCCAAAACTGAACTTATCGGCAGCAGCCTGACGGTATTTTTGGATAAGGAGGCGTAAGGCTGATGCTGGAAACTCGTGTAATGAACTGCATTATGTGCCCTATGGGCTGTGAAATGACCGTTACCGTTGAGGATGGCAAGGTAGTTGACGTTAAGGGTAATACCTGTCCGCGCGGCGCTAAATATGCAAATGATGAAGTAACGGCACCTAAAAGAATGCTTACAACAACTGTACGTATCGAAGGCGGCATGATGCCTTTGCTGCCTGTTGTATCAGAGACCGTACTGCCCAAAGAAAAAGTTCTGGACTGCGCTGCTTATTTGCGCGGCGTAACAGTTAAGGCTCCGGTAAAAACCGGTGATGTAATTGTTGAAAATATTTTGGGTCTTGGCGTTAATATTATTGCCAGCCGCGATATGCTGTAAAAATTTATCCAAGAGGTGCCAAAATGGATTATCTTGATAATTTAGTACTTGCCGTTAATGATGTTTTATATGCTTATGTTTTGATTATACTTTTGGTAGGCCTCGGTATTTGGTTTACCATTAAAACCGGCTTTGTGCAAATCCGCTGCATCAGGGAAATGGTGCGACTTTTGTGCACTAATGTAGGCGCATCTACCGAAAAAAACCATATTTCACCTTTTCAGGCT
>USHB01000179.1 GCA_900554395.1 uncultured Phascolarctobacterium sp. | reverse complement strand
GATACCGCTGTTGATGATGGTGACCGTGTATATGTAGCCGGCGTAGAAAGTAAAATTGGCGTAATTGGTGCCGATTTACGCTACTACAATGCAGATAACGCCCGCGAAAATGAAATTTGGGAAGTTTCTGTAAACGGGGACATTGCCAAAGATTTGAATTTAAAGGGCAGCTATTTCTATGGTGACAGCGATACTTTTGACGGAGATGACAGCGGATGGCTGGTTGGCCTTTCCTACCGCGGAGCTAAAGCATCTGAACCCGGCAGCTGGGGCGTATACGCAAATTACAGCGACCGTCCGCTTGCCACCTTCTTGAACCCGACTCTGTTCAGCGGCGGCTATGGTGAGTATCCGTTTGGCACTTTGCAGGAAGCTATTGATGCCGATGGTTATGAAGGCTTTGATGTAGGCGCTAACGTAACCCTTGCTAAAAATATTGTAGCAGGCGTTAAATATGTAGATGTTGATTGCCGTGAAGATGGCGATGATGAACAGACAATTTGGTCTGAACTGGTATTCACTTTCTGATTGACGTTAAAAACATACCTCTTTCTTAGTTGTTTTAAACCACATCCTTTTAAAATAAAACTCCCTTGCCTTATGGCTTGGGAGTTTTACTTTACTAAAAAAGGCATGCTATTATGGCATGCCTTAAATTTTATTATTTTATCAGTCTTCTTCAAAAACCACTTTGCCGTCTTTAAAGGCTTTAATGCGTGCCAGCGATTCAAGGTGATAGCCGGCATCTACTATGCGTTTATGGCCGGGCTGGAAGGATTTTTCGATGACAATGCCGATGCCTGCAACTTTGCAGCCTGCCTGATGGGCAATATCGGCAAGGCCGAGCGCTGCTTCGCCATTAGCCAGAAAGTCATCAATAATCAGTACGGTTTCGCCTTCGTGTAAGAATTTTTTCAGCACGCTTACATTGCTGGTTACTTTTTTGGTAAAGCTGTATACTTCGGTTGTATAGGCTTCGCTGCTCATAAGCTCGCTTTTTTGTTTGCGGGCAAAAACAACGGGAACATGTAAATTCAGTGCAGTTGTCAATGCGCAGGCGATGCCTGAGGATTCAATAGTAAAAACTTTATCAATTTTTTCATCTTTAAAGCGTTCGGCAAATTCTTTGCCGACAGCCATCATTAATTCCGGGTCAATCTGATGGTTTAAAAATGAATCTACCTTTAAAATGGAATCATTCAGCACGATTCCTTCGCTCATAATTTTGTCCTTTAACAGTTTCATGCCGCCACTCCTCTTTGCCGTTAATCTTTAAATAATAGAATATGCCATTTTACAGAAATAGTCCAGCATTTTGTTAAATAAAATACAAAAATTGATAATTTAACATTTGATAATACAAAAAACCTTGACAGAAGGCTAAAATATTGAGATAATGTAAAGGCAACATAAACAACATAACGATTGTGTAATAATTAAAGGCGAAGAACGGGAACATGCCACAGCAACCGGCACAGAGAAGCGGCGGATGGTGCAAGCCGCAGCGGTAAAAAGGCAAAAGCTCGCCCGGGAGCCGCGCTTTTGAATAACAGTAGAAAGCGACGCCGAAGCAGCGTTAGGCATAATTAAGACCCAATCAGGGTGGTACCGCGGTGTATAATCGCCCCTGTCTGCATAAGCAGGCAGGGGTTTTTTATTTAGCTTTATGGATTAAAATACAGGAGGCAGTTATTATGGGTATGACAATGACAGAAAAGATACTTGCCAAACACGCCGGGCGCGATTGTGTATCCGCCGGTGATTTGCTGGTATCGCAGGTTGATTTAGTGCTGGCAAATGATATTACCGGCCCTCCGGCAATTAATGAGTTTAAAAAAATCGGCAAGCCGGTATTTGACAAAAATAAAATTGCTCTTGTGCCGGACCATTTCTCTCCCTGCAAGGATATTAAAGCGGCAACCATGTGCAAAACCATGCGTGATTTTGCGCGCGAAAATGAAATTAAAAATTATTTTGAAGTTGGCCGCATGGGCATTGAACATACTCTTCTTCCGGACAGCGGCTTGGTTGCGCCTGGTGAAATTGTTATTGGCGCAGATTCGCATACCTGCACTTACGGTGCAGTAAATGCGCTTTCTACCGGCATGGGTTCAACCGATATAGGCTGCGCTATGGCAAGCGGCACAAGCTGGTTTAAAGTTCCGGCTGCCATTAAAGTTGAACTTACTGGCAAATTGCCGCGTTTTGTTAAAGGCAAAGACGTTATTTTAACATTAATTGGCATGATTGGCGTTGACGGCGCACGTTATCAATCGCTGGAGTTCTGCGGTGACGGCGTTGCCGAACTGGAAATGGCTGACCGCTTTACCATTTGCAATATGGCGATAGAAGCAGGCGCTAAAAACGGTATTTTCCCGGTTGACGAAAAAACTAAAGCCTACCTTAAAGGGCGCGTAAGCCGTGACTGGGAAGGCGTTGAGGCTGATGCAGACGCTGATTATGTAAGAGAAATTAAAATTGAACTTGATAAACTCGTTCCTGTTGTTGCTTATCCGCATCTGCCGGAAAATACGCATCCTGCAACAGAAGGACGCGATATTAAAATTGACCAGGTTGTTGTAGGAAGCTGCACCAACGGACGCCTTGAAGATTTGGCGCAGGCTGCCGAAGTTTTAAAAGGGCGTAAAGTCCATCCTTCCGTGCGCTGCATTATCATCCCTGCAACGCAGGAAATTTATAAAGAGGCTATGAAGCTAGGCTACATTGATGCCTTTATTGATGCAGGCGCTGCGGTTTCTACCCCGACCTGCGGACCGTGCCTTGGCGGCTACATGGGCATTTTAGCTGCCGGAGAAAGAGCGGTTTCTACTACTAACCGCAACTTCCGCGGACGTATGGGCCATGTAGACAGCGAAGTTTATCTGGCAAGCCCGTACACTGCTGCCGCCAGTGCGGTAACAGGATATATTACCAGCCCCGAGGAGGTAATGAAATGAGTAAGGTTTGGCGTTATGGCGACCATGTAGATACTGATGTTATCATCCCTGCAAGATATTTGAATATTACTGATTTTAATGAACTGGCAGAACATGCCATGGAAGACAGCAAAGAAAACCTGACGGTTAATTTTGCCGCTAATGTAAAAAACGGCGATATTGTAGTTGCAGGCAAAAACTTTGGCTGCGGTTCCAGCCGTGAACATGCGCCGATGGTGCTGAAAGTAAAAGGCGTTAAGTGCGTTATTGCCGACAGCTTTGCCCGTATTTTTTACCGCAATGCCATTAATATTGGGCTGCCGGTGCTTGAAATTGGCACGGATGTGGAAAAAATCGAAGCAGGCGACGAACTTGACGTTGATATGGCAAAAGGCGAAATTAAAATCGTTAACAAAAACATTACCATTAAAACAAAACCGCTGCCGGAATTCATTCAGAAAATTGCCGACTGCGGCGGCCTTATAAACTACATTAAAGGAGAGCAATAAAATGAAAATTACATTACTGCCCGGCGATGGCATTGGCGTGGAGATTGTCGATGCTGCCGTAGAAG
>USHB01000178.1 GCA_900554395.1 uncultured Phascolarctobacterium sp. | reverse complement strand
AAGAAAAGGCAGGGATGAAAATGAAAAAAACAGCTAAAATTTTGCTGGCGCTTTGCGCATGTATGCTTATAGGAGGTAATGCCGCTATGGCACAGGACAGAATGGCAGAAAGCACTGCCACCGTAAAAACGCTTTACGGCACGGAAAATCCGTGCGCAATTAAAGGTTCGCCGGAATTTGGCGATATTATGCAGAAGTTTATTTACAGCGATGTTAATAATCAGGTAAAAATGCCGCTTGCTCAGAAAGAACTTTTAACACTGGTTGTTTTAACGGCCAATGCAACGCCGGAAGATATCGGCATTCATGTTAAGGGTGCATTAAATGCGGGCGCAACACCGGAGGAAATCCGTGAGACGATTTACCAGACTGCTCCTTACGTTGGCTTTGCCCGCGCCAAAAACGCGCTGATTGAAATGCAGCTTGCTTTTGAAGAAGCAGGTGTAAAACTGCCGCTTGAAAACCAGGGCACTACTGATGACAGCAACCGCGTAGCTAAAGGCGAGCAAACCCAGGTTGATATTTTCGGTGAAGGAATGCGCGGCTTTGCAAATTCCGGCACCGGCGACCAGAAACATATTAACAACTGGCTCAGCGGCAACTGCTTTGGCGATTACTACACCCGCAAGGTTTTAGATTTAAAACAGCGCGAACTGATTACTTTTACCGCCATTATTACTTTGGGCTGCTGCGACCCGCAGGCTAAAGCTCATGTAGCAGGCAATCTCGGCGTTGGCAATACCAGACAGGATTTAATAAACGCCGTTACCGTAGCGCTGCCGTACATTGGCTATCCGCGCACTCTTAACGCTATCAGCGCCATTAACGCCGCAGCACCGGCAGAAAAATAACCCCCTTAACGCAAAATCCGCCGCAGCGGAAAATTTACGCAAAAGGAGTTTTAGAAATGAAAGCGAAGAAAATATTATTAACTTTATGCGCACTTATGATTATGGGAGGCAATTCAGTTATGGCACAAGAAAAAATCGATGCACCGGAACTTAAAAACACTGTATTTGATATGGGTGATAAAAACGTAGCTTACCAGCAGTATTTTGTAGGACAAAGCTATCTTAAAATGCTCACCACAACCGGCGTACCTATCGGCAATGTAACTTTTGAACCCGGCTGCCGCAACAACTGGCATATTCATCACAAAGGCGGTCAGATTCTGCTTGTAACCGCAGGCCGCGGCTATTATCAGGAATGGGGCAAACCGGCACAGGAACTGCACCCCGGCGATGTAGTAAACATTGGGTCCGGCGTTAAACACTGGCACGGCGCTGCACCGGACAGCTGGTTTGCACATCTCGCAGTTGAAATTCCGGCAGAAGGCGCAAGCAATGAATGGCTTGAACCTGTAAGCGATGAAGATTACGGCAAATTAAAATAACATTCTATAAACAGGAACCGGCCAAAGCCGGTTCTTTTTTGCAATACAGAACCACTATAACAAAAACGCATACCTGCAAATAATATTTAAGCATTGGACGGCACACAAGATGCTTTTTATAATTAAATTAACAAATATGTTTGGAGGGATAGCGTTGAAAAAGATTTTCTTATTTTTAGGTCTGGCAGCCGCGCTCGGCTTATCTGCCTGCGGAGGAACGCATGGCACAACACAGGCTGCACCGCAGCAACCCGCTGCTACGCAAAACACTGCATATAAAGCAACACTTAACGTAAACGGGCACAAACTGCCTGTAACACTGCGCAACGAACCGAGCGCCGCCGATTTATACAGCCGCCTGCCGGTAACACTGGAGTTCAAAGATTTTTCCGGCATGGAAAAAATTGCCTATTTTGATAAACGCCTTAACGAAAACGACCAGCATGTCGGCTGCCATCCGCTGGCAGGCGATATTTGCGTATATCAGCCCTGGGGCAATTTAAGCATTTTTTATGTTGATTTTAAGGATGACCCGAATTTAATTCCTATCGGCAGGCTTGAAAGCGGGCTTGACATTATTAAGGCACAAAAAAACAATTTTACCGCAACATTAGAAAAAGCAGAGTAAAGGAGAAGCACAATGAAAAAATTATTTTTAACAGTATTAATGCTTGTTTGTGGTTTGCAGGCCATGCCGGCACAGGCAGCTGCCGAAACTGCGCAGCCTTTTGTGCGCTGGGCAATTTATGCAGCCGCTGACGGCAAAACAGCAGTACTAACCGAAGCCGTTGCTGAATATAACAATGCCCTCCGCCAAAACGAAGGCGTGCTTGCCGTTTACGGCGGCACAGATGAAAACGGCGTTATGCGCTTTTTGGAAATTTATAAAGACGAAGCTGCCTGCACAGCGCTTGAAGGCAATGCCGGCTTAAATGAAAAACGTCAGGCTGTTGCCCAACTTGCTTCTACCAATAAATTTATGGCTGCCGATGCCTTTCTACTGCAAAGCAAATTAACAGGCATTGCCGATAAACCGCGTATGGCACGTCTTGTTATCGACCCGCAGCAGCTTGACGAATATAAAAAGGTTCTTGCCAAAGAAATGCGTGCTTCCGTTGCTAATGAACCGGGCGTACTGGCGCTTCTGGCAACAACAGAAACAGCAAACCCCAACATCTTCCATTTACTGGAACTGTATGCTGATGATGAAGCCTACAAAGCACATATTGCCGGTAAATATTTTCAGGAATACAACAAAGCCGTGCAAAGCATGGTAACAGATAAAACACTCATTGTTAACGAACCGCAGGATATTATCCTCAGCGGCAGCCAATTTTAATAAACAGGTGATATTATGAAAAAACTGCTTACTTTACTGCTTATCTTATGCAGCCTTACCACGTCTGCCTTAGCTTCGGGAATACCGCATCTTGACAAAGTTGCACCGGCCTACCGTGATGCAGCACAGAATTTTATGTTTTTGTATACTTCTGACGCTGACCTTAAAGGCACTGAAGCCATGCAGAAAACCACGGCACAGGGCAGGGAAACCATTACAGTCCCGGCTCAAGGCGCAGACCCTGCCGTAAATATGTATGTGTTTCGTCCGCAAAACGCAAACACAAAAACACTGCCCGTAATTTACTATATCCACGGCGGCGGCTATTTGTTCCGCCAGTCGCTTGATAATCTGAGCCGTTACCAGAATCTTGCAGATAACACCGGCGCCGCAGTAATCACCGTAGATTACAGGCTTTCAACCGAAGCCGCTTTTCCGGCAGCGTTGATTGACGCATATAACGGACTGCTGTATGTAAAACAAAATGCAAACAGGCTCGGCTTTGACGGCGAAAACATCCTCGTTATGGGCGACAGCGCAGGCGGCGGGCTCTCGGCAAGCCTTGCTTTATACAACCGTGATAATGCAGGCATCGCTTTAAAAGGGCAGGTTTTAATTTACCCCATGCTCGATTACCGCACCGGCACTCCGGAATCTCCATATAAAAGCGAATACACAGGCAACATTTGCTGGCTGCGTCCGACAAACGTTTTTGCCTGGGAAAAACTGCGCGGTGGACAAAAAATAAGCTCCGAAATGATGCCGTATTTTTCTCCTGCCATGGCAGAAAACTTAACAGGCTTACCTCCTGCCGTAATTTATACAGGC
>USHB01000177.1 GCA_900554395.1 uncultured Phascolarctobacterium sp. | reverse complement strand
ACGCCAACCAAACCTATTTTTTCACCTTTATCTATCATAAAGCTGACGCCGTTAAAAACATTATGGACGCCAAAACTTTTTGCCAGATTATCTACAACAAGCTGCATGCTTCATCCTCTATTTCCTAATGTTCTCGAATTGGTATTATATCAAAAAATTTCCTGCCTGCAAAGCAAAAAATAACACAAGCACCGCAAGATGCCTGTGTTATTTAAAAAATTTTATTTTTATCAGCCGTTATAACCGTGCGGATGGCCCTGATGCCATTTCCACGCTGTTTTTATAATTTCTTCAACAGTGCTGTGCTGCGGCTGCCAGCCAAGTTCACTGCGTATTTTTTCACTGCTTGCCACAAGCACTGCCGGGTCGCCGCTGCGGCGCTGTTCTTCTGCAACGGCAAAATCAACGCCGGTAACACGTTTGGCTGTTTCAATAATCTCACGCACGCTGAAACCATGCTCACTGCCGAGATTGTAAACGCGGCTGTCACCGCCGTTTACCAAATGTTTAAGTGCCAGCACATGCGCAGTTGCCAAATCTTCTACATGAATATAATCGCGCAGGCAGGTTCCGTCCGGCGTCGGGTAATCCGTGCCGAAAATAGAAACTTTATCACGCACGCCCTGTGCCGTTTTTAAAATAAGCGGAATAAGATGCGTTTCCGGATGATGGTCTTCGCCAATATCTTCCGTCAGCGATGCGCCTGCCGCATTAAAATAACGCAGCGCTACATAACGCATACCGTATGCCATGGCATAATCCTTCAGCATGCCTTCAATAACAAGTTTTGTGCGCCCGTATACATTGGTAGGCTGCGTAGCAAAATCTTCGCAAATAGGCGTTTTTTCCGGCTCGCCGTAAACCGCCGCAGTGGAAGAAAACACAATGTAATCAACGCCAGCCGCCTTCATTGCCTGCAATAAATGCAGCGAACCTTCCACATTATTTACATAGTATTTGGCAGGGTCACTCATAGATTCGCCTACAAGGCTGCTTGCGGCAAAATGTATAACGGCATCAATTTCAAACTGCGCCATTACATGTTTTGTAAATTCAATATCGCGGATATCGCCTTCAACAAGCTGTACATCTTCACTTACAGCCTCAGGATGCCCTGTTGAAAAATTATCGTAAACAATGGGTTTGAACCCTGCTTCTTTTTTTAAAACATTTACAACATGCGAGCCGATATAACCGGCGCCGCCGGTAACTAAAACATTCATGCCGTTACTCCTTGTTCGTTTCAACAATATGTTTTAAATATTCCATCAGTTTGCCATGCATCTCAGGACGCTTTAAGGCAAACTCAACAGTTGCTTCAATAAAGCCCTGTTTATCGCCTACATCATAACGTCTGCCTTCAAAATTATAAGCATACATCGGCTGTTGTTTTGCAAGCACGCGCAGCGCATCTGTAAGCTGAATTTCATTGCCGCGTCCTGGAGGCGTGTTTTCCAAGATATCAAAAATTTCCGGTGTAATTATGTAACGCCCCAAAACGGCAAGGCGAGAAGGTGCTTCTTCAAGCGCCGGTTTTTCTACCATATCGCGCACGGTATAGGTACGTTCTTCTTCGGTTGCCATGCTGTCAATAATACCGTAACTGGATACTTTTTCCGGCGCAACTTCCTGCACGCCCAAAACGCTGAACCCGCGGCGGTCATATACATCAATAAGCTGCTTTAATGCAGGCTTTTCGCTGTCTACAACGTCATCGCCCAATAATACCGCAAACGGCTCATCGCCGATAAAACGGCGCGCGCATAAAATGGCATGACCCAATCCGCGCGGCTCTTTCTGGCGGATATAGTGCAGGTTGATTTCCGAAATACGGCGCACCATTTCAAGCTGTTCAAACTTGCCGGATGCCTCAAGGCTCATCTCCAGTTCCATGTTGCGGTCAAAATGGTCTTCAATCGCACGTTTGCTTTTACCGCTGATAATAATAATATCTTCAATACCGGAAGCCAAAGCCTCCTCGATAATATACTGAATAGTCGGTTTATCTACAATCGGCAGCATTTCTTTAGGGGTTGCCTTGGTTGCAGGTAAAAAGCGTGTGCCTAAACCGGCTGCCGGTATTACTGCCTTGCGGACAGGTTTAATTGTTGTCATTTATATCTCTCCTTATGCTTCTTCTCCGCCGATAACAGCCAAAAGTTCTTCTGTTTTTTCCTTAAGAAGTGCTTTATCGCCACGTGTTTCAACATTTAAACGCATTACAGGCTCTGTATTGGAAACCCTTACGTTAAAACGCCAGTTTTCATATTCAATGCTCAGTCCGTCAAGTTTATCAACCTTGCCGCCTTCGCTGTATTTTGCTTCAATTTCGTCAAGCACTGCTTTGCTGTCAGCAACTTTGCGGTTTATTTCACCGCTGCACGGGAATTTTTCCATGCGCTCGCCAACCAGTTCCGAAAGTTTTTTGCCTTCGCAGCACATCAGTTCCGTTACCAGAAGCCACGGCAGCATGCCGCTGTCGCAGTAGGAAAATTCACGGAAATAATGATGCGCGCTCATTTCTCCGCCGTAAACAACATCATTCTGGCGCATGCACTCTTTCATAAAAGCATGTCCGCTCTTGCAGCGTACAGGCACGCCGCCTTTATCTGCAATAATTTCTTCGGTGCTCCATGTTAAGCGGGGGTCATACATAATTTTGCTGCCCGGCAATTTCTTTAAAAATGCCGCCGCCAAAAGGCCAACTATATAATACCCTTCAATAAAGCCGCCGTTTTCATCAAAAAAGAAGCAGCGGTCAAAATCGCCGTCCCAGGCAATGCCAAGGTCTGCTTTTTCAGCAATTACCTTATCTGCCGTCACGGCACGGTTATGCTCCAAAAGCGGATTAGGAACACCGTTAGGGAAAGTTCCGTCCGGAGTTTCGTTAATTTTTATAAATTCAAACGGCAGATGCTCAGCAAGTTTTTCAAGTACCGGTCCTGCACCGCCGTTTCCGGGATTGGCAACAATTTTAAGCGGTTTTAAATTTTTAACGTCAATATAACCAAGCAAATGCTCAATATAATCAGGCATTATATCTTTTTTTATCAGTTCGCCGCGCTGTTTGCCGGCAACCACAACATGAGGAAATTCACCTTCGTCCGTAGCCATTTCGCAAATTTCCATTAAACCTGTATCAGATGAAACAGGTCTTGCACCGCTGCGCACCAGTTTCATGCCGTTATAATCGGCAGGGTTATGGCTTGCCGTTACCATAATGCCGCCATCGGTTTTTAAATGCGCAGTTGCAAAATAAACCATTTCCGTACCGCACTCGCCAATATCGTATACAGTGCAGCCTCCGTCACGCAGGCCATCGGCAACGGCAGCGGCAAGTTCCGGTCCGGTAAGGCGTATATCATGCCCTACAACAACGCTTTCTGCCGCAAACATGGCTGCAAACACGCGCCCTACGCGGTAAGCCAGTTCAGCATTAACTTCCTGCGGCACAATGCCGCGTATATCATAGGCTTTAAAAGCTTTTTTGCTCAGTTCCATAATATCTCTCCCCGTCAGCATAAATTTCATGACTTTTATATTTTCTATTTTAAAAACAAAAATCC
>USHB01000176.1 GCA_900554395.1 uncultured Phascolarctobacterium sp. | reverse complement strand
TTCAAATCAAATAATTGGTAATATACTAAAGCCAGAATGGCTATATCAGCCTATTTCCCTTTCATGCTCCGTACCACGTACTTTAACAGGTTTATTGGCATCGTCAACCATTACAACTTTCGGCGTTAAGGCGCGTGCTTCTTCTTCCGTCATCTGCGCGTAAGCCATAATAATAACTTTATCGCCCGGCTGCACAAGGCGCGCTGCCGCACCGTTAAGACAGATTACGCCGCTGCCCGGTGCGCCTGCAATAGTGTAGGTTTCAAGGCGCGAGCCGTTGTTGTTGTCTACAATCTGTACGCGTTCGCCCGGCAAAATGCCTGCCATTTCCATAAGTTCGCTGTCGATGGTTACGCTGCCCATATATTCAAGGTTGGCTTCCGTTACGGTAGCGCGGTGGATTTTGCCGTGCATCATTGTATAAAGCATTTATTTTACCTCCAAAACTACGTTGTCAATTAATCTGGTTGTACCAAATTTTACTGCTACTGCCAAAAGGTAGCTGCCTTTGGTTAAAACTTCCGGCACCGGCATAAGGCCCGGCAGTGCGTACATTTCCACATAATCAATATTGGCCATCGGCTCATCGCTGATGAGTTTTTTTACGCCTTCCACCAGTTTTTTACTGCTGCGTTCACCCGCATCAAAAAGAGTTTGTGCGGTTTCAAGGCTGCTGCTGAGTACAACTGCCGCTGCTCGTTCAGCCTTGCTTAAATAGGTGTTGCGCGAAGATTTTGCCAGTCCGTCCGCTTCGCGCACAATAGGCATAATGCGCAGCTGTACGTTAAAGAACAAATCTTTAACCATGCGTTTTAAAACTTCAACCTGCTGCGCATCTTTCTGACCAAAATAAGCATGGTCCGGCTGAGCCAGGTTAAACAGCTTGCTTACTACGGTAGTTACGCCGCGGAAGTGAATGGGGCGCGTACGTCCGCACAAAACTTTGGTAATATCGCCTGTTACTTCTACCCAGGTCATATCTTCGCTGGGGTACATTTCGGCAGGTGTTGGCGCAAAAACAATGTCTGCGCCCATGCTTTCGGCCAGTTTGCAATCGGCATCAAGCGTGCGCGGGTAAGCGTCCAAATCTTCATTGGGGCCAAACTGCGTGGGATTTACAAATACGCTTACCACAACAAGCTCGTTTTCCATTGCCGCTGCTTTAATAAGCGAAGCATGCCCTTCATGCAGCGCGCCCATAGTCGGCACAAGGCCGATGGTTTTACCGGATGGTTTTGCCAGCGCTACTTCTTCGCGGAGTTCCGCTACGGTTTTGCAAAGTTTCATTTTCATTCTCCTTTGTATCAGTAAAGTTTTTCCAAAACTTCTTCGTCAATTTTAAAAGTATGTTCCGCCGCCGGGAAGCTGCGTGCCTTTACATCGGCAATGTAGCCTTTTACGGCGTTTACAATGTCGCTGTGTACATCAGCATAACGCTTAACAAATTTAGGGCAGAAGTCATCAGTAAAACCAAGCAGGTCATTGCAGACTAAAACCTGCCCATCGCAGTATTTGCCTGCGCCGATGCCGATTGTTGCTGCGGTGTTCAGGCTTTCGGTAACTTTTTTAGCCAGTGCTTCCGGCACGCATTCCAACACAATGCTGAATACGCCTGCCTGCTCCAAAGCGCGGGCATCGTCAAGCAGTTTTTGTGCAGCTGCGGCACTTTTGCCCTGCACCTTAAAGCCGCCCAGCTGGTTAACCGATTGCGGGGTAAGCCCTATATGCCCGACAACGGGAATGCCTGCCTGCGTAAGTTTATGTACCAGTTCACACACTTCGCTGCCGCCTTCCAGCTTTACAGCGGTGCAGCCGGTTTCCTTCAAAAAGCGGGCGGCGTTGTACATGCCGTCCACCACGCTTGCCTGGTAGCTCATAAACGGCATATCGCCAACTACCAGTGCGCCCTGCGCGCCGCGCATAACTGCTTTGGTGTGGTGAATCATTTCTTCCATTGTTACAGGTACGGTGCTGTTATAGCCAAGCACAACGTTGCCCAGTGAATCGCCTACCAAAATAGTTTCAATGCCGGCTTCGCAGACATTTTTGGCCATAGCATAGTCATAAGCAGTAACCATGGTAATAGGCTCGCCGTTTTGTTTCATTTGTTTTATGGTTGCAGTTGTAATTTGTTTCATTTTCTTGCCTCCGTTAATAAATCTTCCATTTCTGCCGCTGCGGATTGGCTGATGCTTTTGTTTTGCAGCGCAAGTTTTATGGTTTCCCGCCCAAGTGCGGCATAAACAGGCAAAAACTCCTGCGGCAGCGCGTTAAGATGCGCTTTTACCGTAACCGCATCTCCGCGCGAGACAGGCCCTGTAAGCGCCTGCCCTGCCGTTTGCGCGTTTTGCAGGTTTTGCGCGGTGCCTTTAAACAGCGGCAGTAAAAGTTTAAACGCAGTATTTTCATCTGCCGTCCAGCGTGCAACAAGCTGCTGCGCCAGCGCAACCGCCGTTACAACATAGTTGCTGCAAAAGCATGCCGCTGCGTGGTAAGCTGCCCGCTCCTCAGGCGGCACATAAAAAGGCACTGCGCCCAAAAGCTGCGCCAGTTTTTCTGCCAAAGCGCGTGCTGTTTCAGTGCCGTCCACCGCTATGCCAGTATTGGCAAAACTATCACGCGGAGCGGCAAAACTTTGCAGCGGGTGCATGCTGCCAACTTCCATGCCCAGTGCGGCAAGCGGCGCCAGAACATCCACCTGCGCCGAACCGCTTACATGATAGGCAACCCGGCCTTTTACGTTCAGCCCGTCCTGCGCAATAGCATCTGCCAAAGCCTGCGCAGCTTCGCCAATAGCCCTGTCCGGCACGCAGATAAAAATTACATCCGCCTTCTGCGCAAGCGCTGCCCCGCCAAAATGCGGCACGCCAAGCACTGCGGCTTTTTTATCCGCATCTGCGCCGCCATAAACGCCTGCGCAGGTTAAACCTGCCGCCATCAGTGCCTTAACAAATGACGTCCCAACCCTGCCCGGGCCGATAACGCCAAACTTAAAATTCATAACAACTCCCTTCTGCAAGGATTAACCGGAAGCATAAAAAAAGCGCACTCCGCCCGGAGCGCGCTAAAATACGCATAAGTGTACTGTAACAGTCCCGTCCCGGCAATTAAGTCCAAGCGATTTTTGACCTTGTTTTTGTGCATTTGCAGCGCTTTTTATGGTACAGCCCAAAACGGTGCTGCCCTATACGCTTTAATGCAAGGTACATAATAGCACAAACTGTTGGTACATGCAAGCAAAATTTTATGTTATAATTTATAAAAAGGAGTGATTTTATGCCATACGTCAACATTAAAATTACGCGCGAAGGCAATGTAACGCCGGAACAGAAAAAGCAGCTTATTGAAGGCGCAACAGAGCTTTTGCACCGCGTATTGAACAAAAACACCGCTACTACCGTTGTTGTTATTGATGAGGTTGATACCGATAACTGGGGCATTGGCGGCGTGCCTGTAACGGAAATACGCAAACAGCAGAAATAACGGCTCAGATTATTTCATATCCGGCTGAAGCCAGCACGTCCAGTGCTTTGGCGTAATTTTCTTTTTTGGTTAAAATGTAATCGG
>USHB01000175.1 GCA_900554395.1 uncultured Phascolarctobacterium sp. | reverse complement strand
TAACTACTGCTATCTTGAAATTGAAGAAGGTAAATACATTGCCTATAATATTGACGTAAAAGACGAAGATACGCGCCGTGACCTGTTTAAAAAAGCACCGGCAGAGCGCGTTAACCACCTGCAAACCAACAATGAAGAAATTTACAACTATCTTACCAAATTTATTCAAAGCCGTGAAAAATCCGGACGCAAATATTACGGCTACCGCATTACAGGCGGCATTGAAGAAAACGCTGCGCTTGCTGACGGCAGCACCGTTTATAAATTCTGGTTTATGAAATTGGACGAAGATGAAGGAGGCGGCTTCCGTATGCCGATAGGCATTGGCATCGGTATCGGCGGCGGACATCATCATGGCCCATGGGTTGGCATAGGCTGGTAAATAACTGAAACAAAAAATCCGTATGGAAAATTCCATACGGATTTTTTTATTTAACTTTTATTCTTCTTCGTGCTGTACAGCAGCCAGCGAAACAACTTTATCGCCTTCGTTTAAAGTCATCAGTTTAACGCCCTGCGCATTACGCCCAAACTGGCTGATGCCTTCACCATCAATGCGGATGATAATACCGGCAGCAGTAATCAGTAAAATTTCCTGTTCGGGATTAATAACCTTCATACCAACAACGGCGCCGGTTTTTTCCGTTACTTTAATATTGATAACACCTTTGCCGCCGCGTGTCTGTTTGCGGTATTCACTTACAGCAGTACGCTTGCCGAGGCCTTCTTCGGTAGCGGTTAAAACTTCCTCATTTTCACCGGTTACACTGTCCATTGCTACAACTTCGTCATCAAAACCAAGCTGAATGCCGCGTACGCCATGTGCAGTACGTCCCATCGGACGGACATCCTGCTCATCAAAGCGGATAGCAAGGCCTCTGCGTGTTGCAAGGATAATTTCACTGTTGCCATCGGTAAGCTCAACGCCAATAAGTTCTTCATTATCATCAAGAGTCATGGCAATTAAACCTGCTTTACGCGCGCTGTTAAAATCATTCAAGTTAGTCTTTTTAACAGTGCCCTTGTTAGTTGCCATAAACATAAACTGGTCTTCTTTAAATTCCTTAACAGGTATTACGGCAGTAATCTTTTCGCCCTGCTCGATAGGCAGCAGGTTAATAATTGCCGTTCCCTTGGCCGTACGGCTGGCTTCAGGAATTTCATAGCCCTTCTGGCGGTATACCCTGCCTTTATTGGTAAAGAACAAGATATTATGATGCGTGGTAGAAAGGAATAAATGTTCGGCGCAGTCATCATTCTTCTTGCCGCTGCCGCCGGTTTTGCCAACGCCGCCGCGTTTCTGACTGCGGAAGTTATCCAGAGTCTGGCGTTTAATATAACCCTGATGGCTGATGGTAATAACAATATCTTCTTCGGCAATCAAATCTTCAATATTCATATCGGAAGAATCAATGGAAAGTTCAGTACGGCGCGCATCGCCGAATTTTTTCTTCATTTCCAGCAAGTCTTCTTTGATGATTCCCAAAACTTTATGTTCGTCTGCCAAAACGCTTTCCAGCCAATCAATAGTTTCTAAAACGTCAATGTATTCATCATCAATCTTTTTGCGTTCCAAACCGGTCAGTCTTTGCAGGCGCATATCCAAAATAGCCTGTGCCTGACGCTGGCTCAACGCAAATTTTTCCATCAAAGCAGCTTTCGCCGTATCGGCATTGGCGCTGCTGCGGATAGTTGCAATAACTTCATCCAGATGGTCAAGCGCTATTTTCAAGCCCTCTAAAATATGAGCGCGTTCTTTCGCCTTGCCAAGTTCGTAACGTGTACGGCGGGTAATAACTTCTTTTTGATGGTTAAGATAATAATTTAAAATTTGTTTTAAATTCAGTACGCGCGGATGCCCGTTTACCAAAGCCAGCATAATAATACCGAAACTGGTTTGAAGCTGCGTATGTTTATAAAGCTGGTTTAAAACAACATCCGGCACAGCATCGCTCTTTAATTCAATAACAACGCGCATGCCGCGGCGGTCAGATTCATCACGCAAATCGGTAATGCCTTCAACAACGCCGTCCTTTACCAATTGGGCAATGCTTTCAATAAGGCGCGCTTTATTAACCTGATACGGAATTTCACTTACAACAATGCGGTGTTTGCCCTTCTGCATCGGTTCAATTTCAGCGCGTGCGCGGATTTTAACAATACCACGGCCGGTATTATAAGCATTTTTAATGCCTTCGGTGCCTAAAATAATAGCACCGGTCGGAAAATCCGGACCTTTAATAGCCGTCATAAGCTGAGGAATTTCCACATCCGGATTATCAATCAGCATTACAAGACCATCTACAACTTCGCCAAGATTATGCGGAGGAATATTGGTTGCCATACCTACGGCAATGCCCGCACTGCCGTTAATTAAAAGCGCCGGTACTTTAGAAGGCAGTACGCTCGGTTCTTTTAAAGATTCATCATAGTTCGGTACAAAATCAACCGTTTCTTTTTCAATATCTTCCAGCATTACTTCGGCAATTTTCGTCATACGCACTTCAGTATAACGCATTGCAGCAGCACTGTCGCCATCAACGCTGCCGAAGTTGCCATGCCCGTCTACCATCAGATAACGGGTAGAAAAATCCTGCGCCAGGCGCACAATGGCATCATAAACGGCGATATCACCATGAGGATGATATTTACCTAAAACTTCGCCGACGATACGGGCCGATTTTTTATAAGGCTTATTAGAAGCCATGCCTGCTTCCTGCATAGCGTAAAGAATACGCCTGTGTACAGGTTTCAAACCGTCGCGCACATCAGGCAGCGCCCTTTGCACAATAACGCTCATCGCATAATCAATATACGATTTCTGCATTTCTTCTTCGATATAGACCGGTAAGACTTTGCCTGCTCCTGTCTCTAAATCCACAATATCACCTCAACCCTTAATTAAAGAAAATATCATATATCTGTTTGCCTATTAAAAGCGTTGTTACCGCTAAAAACAAAGGACGTATATAACCTACGCCATGTTTAATTGCCATTTGGGTTCCAAAGTAAGCGCCGATAATCATGCTGGCACCCATAATAAGCCCGTATATCCATACTACCGAACCGTTGTAGATAAATGTTGCCAGCCCGGCAAGATTGCTTGCAGTATTTAATGCTTTGGCATTGCCTGCCGCTGTAATAAAATCGCAGCCTAAAAATAAAAAGCCGAAAATCAAAAAGGTTCCTGTACCCGGCCCGAAAAAGCCGTCATAAAAGCCCATTGCCAAAGCAAGTACAAAAGCGCCTATCAGCGATAAAGTGCTGAATTCCTTTTTCCCTTCAATACTGCCCCAATCTTTATTGCGGTATGTATAAATGGCAATGCCTATAAGCATAACAACCACTAAATTACGCATAAAATCCTGCGGCAAAAGGTGTACTGTATAAGCACCGCAGGCTGAACCAATCATTGAAAAAGGCGCCAATGCCACAACCATTTTTTTATTAAGATTGCCGGAACGCCAAAAAGAAATTACACTTGTAACAGCGCCCATACTGGAGCCAAGTTTGTTTGTGCCAAGCACCATGCCAACCGGCATACCGGAACTTAAAAGCGCCGGTACGGAAATAAGACCGCCGCCGCCCACGGTAGAA
>USHB01000174.1 GCA_900554395.1 uncultured Phascolarctobacterium sp. | reverse complement strand
TTTTATCACGGATTACATTAAACGCCGCTTTCGCTGCTTCGGCGCTCATTAAAAGTTGCGGCAAAAATAAAGTATGTTTTTCAAAGCCGCTGCCGACATAATCAAGGGCAGGTATCATTTCGCCGTTAATAATTTCAAGCGGCTGTTTGACTGCAAGCTGTACTTTAACGGCTTTTTCGCTCTGTTCACGCAAGCCCTTAACAATCGCTTCGTATAAAGTGTAATCAGCCGCAGCAGGCTGTGCTGCTTTTGGCTGCGCGCTGTCTGCAAACTTGGCAACGTATTCTTTACATCCGTCATCAAGTCCGCTTAATGCGCCATAAGCATAATAAGCGCTCATCATTGCCGCGCTTTGCGGATTAATAATAGCGCAGCTCAAGCCTGCTTCCATTGCCATTACAAAAAAGGCACTGTTTACGGCATCGCGCGCCGGCAAACCAAAAGAAATGTTAGATACGCCCATAACTGTTTTTATGCCGCGTTTTGTCAGTTCACGCAGTACCTCTAAATCAATTTTGGCGTTATCCCTGCCGGTGCTGATTGTAAGCGCCAGCGGGTCAACAATGATATTACGTCTGGCAATACCGTATTCCGCTGCACGGGTTATAATCTTTTCGGCAATTGCTATACGTCCTTCTGCGGTTTCCGGTATGCCGTTGTCATCAAGTGTAAGCGCTACTACCGCTGCGCCGTATTTTTTTACAAGAGGCAGAACTTTGGCAAGGCTTTCTTCTTTGCCGCAAACCGAGTTAAGCAGCGGTTTGCCGTTATAAAGGCGCAAGCTGCCTGCCATAGCTTCATAATTAGAAGTATCGATTTGCAGCGGCACAGAAGTTATCGCCTGCAAACGCTGTACTGCTTCGGCGCTTACTTTTGCTTCTTCTATACCGGGCACGCCAACATTAACATCCAATATTGCTGCGCCGCTGTCTATCTGCTCCAGCCCAAGGCGGCAAATATAATCATAATCGCCGTCTAAAATGGCCTGTTTTAAACGCGGTTTGCCGGTCGGATTAATGCGTTCGCCAATTATTACCGGCTTTTTGCCTATTTCAACAGCACTGCCGTAAGCTGCTACTGCTGTTAAATCACAATTACGTTTCTGCGGTACAATTTCTTTGCACCTGTTTACCAACGCGCCGATATGTTCCGGCGTGGTTCCGCAGCAGCCGCCCATAATTGCAAGGCAGCCGTCTTTTGCCATAGCATGCATCAATTCGGAAAATTCTTCTGCACCTACGTCGAATACCGTTTTGCCGTCAACTTCCTTCGGCAATCCGGCATTTGGGTTAAGCACTGCCGGCAGCGGCGTTGCTACAAGAAGCTGCGGCAAAAGTTTCTGCATCTGCACCGGACCAAGCCCGCAGTTAAAGCCAACAGCATCTGCGCCCAAGCCTTCCAGCATAATGGCGGCAGCGGTAATATCGCCGCCGGTAAGCAGTTTGCCGTCTTCATCTAAAGTCATGGTGCATACTACCGGCAAATTGCTGTTTTCTTTGGCAGCCAATAATGCCGCTTTCATTTCGTAAGTATCACTCATGGTTTCAATTAAAATTAAATCTGCACCGGCAGCAACGCCTGCGGTTACTATTTCCGCATAAATGCTCACTGCTTCTTCAAACGGCAAATCACCGTAAGGAGCAAGCAACTTGCCGGTAGGCCCCAAATCAAGCGCTACAAAGCTGTCTGCTTTTTGGGAGCAGGCTTTTTTGGCTATTTTTACGGCCTGCGTTATTACATCAGCCGTTTTAATTTCCGTACCGGCAAATTTTAAACGGTTAGCGCCGAAAGTATTTGTTTTTATAATATCAGCGCCGGCATTTAAATAGGCGGCGTGAATTTTTTCTACTTCTTCCGGATGGCTGAAATTCCACAATTCAGGCAGTTCGCCCGGTTTAAGCCCGGCAGCCTGCAGCATGGTTCCCATGGCCCCGTCAAAAAAAAGTGTTTTTTTACCCAGTAAATCTTTAAAAAGCATATTGTCCCTCACTATTATTTTTTATATATACAGTTTGCGTTATTCTCGCAGTTTTCGCAGCTATGCTGAGTTTTTTGGCAGGTTTCCGTAATGCCTATAACCGCCGTTACAGATTTTACCGGCGCCAGCATGCCACCAGACGTTACCGTAAGCCCGATACGTTTAGGAGCATCAAGCATAGCCAGAATACGCGGCTGGTCATTTAAACTCCAATCAGCATAGCCCGGCGAAAAACGTAATTTAAAATACAGCCCGCCATATTCAGCACTGATTTTACTTTCCGTTTCATCGCAGTAAGTTTCTATCAGCGCGGCACATACGGCCTGCCCGGCTGCCCCTTCGGCAATATCGGCGAGAGCCATGCGCCTTAACGCAATATCTACCTTCGGTCCTAAAGTTGCAGCTATCAGCACGGCACGGGTGCAGTCTTTTAAATGTGCGGCCAGTTTGGCGCTTTTAAAATATTCGCCGCCCAGCAGGATGCCTTCTTCATCAACCTTGCAGTCTAAAACACGGTATACGCTGCGCGCCTGCACCTCATTACGCAGTTTTAAATATGCCGTATCGGCAAGGATGCCTGCGTTTTCGTCACCGGCCCGCCCGCCCATATAGCGGACTGCTTCGCTGCGGTCATACCTCATTTTATAATCTCCGATAAGTTCTTCATAATTCCGCGGATAATTTCCGGTTTGTTCATCGTATAAACATGAATATTTTTAAAGCCGTTGGCAACAAGGTCAATAATCTGCCCTAAAGCATAAGCAATGCCTGCCTGCATTAATGCCTGCGGGTCATCAGCAAAACGCTCTACAATAGCGCGGTAATGCGGCGGAAGTTTAGTGCCGCTAAGTTCGCAGATACGGTTTATCTGTTTGGCATTGGTTACCGGCATAATGCCCGCCACAACCGGCACATCAATACCATTGCGCAGCAAACGGTACATATAGTTATACATGATATTATTGTCAAAACACATTTGCGTTACCAAAAATTCACAGCCGGCATCAATTTTCTTTTTGGTATTTTCAATATCTTTATCAAGCGAACCGGCTTCCGGATGCCCTTCCGGATAGCACGCGCCGCCAATGCAAAAATCGCCGGAAGCTGAAATTTTGCGCATTAAATCACTGGCATGCTCAAAATCACGCACTCCGTTTGTAACGGCGTCACCGCGCAGTGCCAGCACGTTTTGAATCCCGTTGGCACGGAAATTTTCAAGCATGCTGTCAATCTTGGCTTCGGTTGCATCAATGCAGGTTAAATGAGCCAGTGCCGGAATGTTATGTTCTTCAACAGCTTTGGCTATTGCCACGGTCTGCCCGGCAGAAGTACCGCCGGCGCCATAAGTAACACTTATAAAATGCGGTTTGATAACGGCAATTTCATCAACTATTTTTAATGCGTTCTGCAATTCTGAACCTGCTTTTGGCGGAAACAGTTCACAGGAAATACAAGGCTTATCATTTTTCAACAATTCTGTTATTTTCATAAGATAGACCACCTTAATATGCAATGTATTATTTATTTTACTACATCAACATAGGTTTTTCTATAAAATTGTTAAATTTTGTTGCCGTACCACAAATTTTAATACATTCAATAAAAAAGCTGATGCCGTTGCAGCACCA
>USHB01000173.1 GCA_900554395.1 uncultured Phascolarctobacterium sp. | reverse complement strand
TGGCAATAGAATCAACAACCTCCGGGTCAATGCCAAAACCTTTTTCACCTGCCATGGCTTCACCGCTTAATTTTAAAACAACACGCTTAAATTTGCTTTCTTCTGCCAAAATGCACGCCCCCTATACCTGTAAATTTACATACTCATACATCTTGTTTTATATTCTACAAATACTCTGTTTTTCCTCTTTTTAACCATCAAATTTCAAAATAACTTTGCAAAAAAGGCAAAAAATAAAGAGAACACCTAAGTGCTCTCTTTATTAAACAAGTATTATTTTACAAAAGACATAACTTCTGCTGCAAAATCTTCCTGTTTCTTTTCAATGCCTTCGCCCAGCTGATAACGGGTGAAACGGCGGATAGAAATGTTTTCGCCGATTTTGGCAATGGATTCGGTAATCAAATCGTTAATGCTTTTATCCGGGTCTTTAACGAAGGACTGTTCCAGCAGGCAAACTTCTTTGTAGTATTTTTCAATACGGCCGTTAACCATTTTTTCAATGATTTTTTCCGGTTTGCCTTCATTGCGAGCCTGTTCGGTAAGAACCATTTTTTCATGTTCAAGCTCTGCGGTCGGAACTTCTTCGCGGCGCAGGTAGCTCGGGTTTGCAGCAGCAATGTGCATTGCAATATCTTTAACAAGGGTTTTGAAAGCATCGGTTTTGGCAACGAAGTCGGTTTCGCAGTTAACTTCTACCAGAACGCCGATACGTCCGCCGCCGTGGATGTAGGATTCTACCAAACCTTCAGCAGCAATGCGGCCTGCTTTTTTAGCTGCGGCAGCAAGGCCTTTTTCACGCAAAAAGTCAATTGCTTTTTCCATGTCGCCATTGGTAGCGGCAAGGGCTTTTTTGCAGTCCATCATGCCGGCTCCGGTGCGTTCACGTAAATCTTTTACTAATGCAGCGGTAATTTCAGCCATTTATTTTTCCTCCCGAAATTTTATAAATTATTCTGCGTCTTCAGCAACAACGGTTTCTTCAGCAGCAGCTTCTGCAGCTTCTTCAGTCTGCATGCCCTGACGGCCTTCCAGAACAGCGTCAGCCATTTTTGCGGTTAAGAGTTTTACTGCACGGATAGCGTCGTCGTTTGCAGGAATTACATGGTCGATAACGTCCGGATCGCAGTTGGTGTCAACAGTTGCAACGATAGGAATGTTCAGTTTGCGGGCTTCCATAACTGCAATGTTTTCTTTGCGCGGGTCGATGATGAACAGAGCGCCCGGCAGTTTTTTCATATCTTTAATGCCGCCGAGATATTTGGTCAGTTTTTCCATTTCATGGCGCAGGCCGATAACTTCTTTTTTCGGCAGTACGTCAAAAGTGCCGTCAGCTTCCATAGCTTCAAGGGTGCGCAGGCGTTTAATACGGCCCTGGATGGTTTTGAAGTTGGTCATCATGCCGCCCAGCCAACGTTCGTTTACATAGAACATGTTGCAGCGCAGAGCTTCTTCACGGATAGCTTCCTGAGCCTGTTTTTTGGTGCCAACGAACAGAATGCTTTCGCCGCTTGCAGCAACGTCACGCATAAAGTTGTATGCTTCTTCTACTTTTTTAACGGTTTTCTGCAGGTCGATGATGTAGATACCGTTTCTTTCAGTGAAGATGTACGGAGCCATTTTCGGGTTCCAGCGGCGGGTCTGATGACCGAAGTGTACGCCGGCTTCCAAAAGTTGTTTCATGGATACAATTGCCATTTTTGTTTCCTCCTGTTTTTTCCTCCGCCTGCATCAACTCTGCCCTAACCTTAAGGACAGCGGGCAAATCCGCAGACGTGTGTATTTTTACACGCGTAATATTATATCACAAGCCTTTTATTGCAGGCAAGTAATTTTGTAAAATTTTTACAAAAATTTACCGGCAGCAATAGCAAGGTATTCTTTCATTGCCATTGCCGATAAATCAAGAGCATAAGGCTGAGGCGCAAAGCTGAATGGAGAAACGGTTATTTTTCCGCTTACAAGATAATCGCACGGGTAAGCAATAAGCTCAATGCCGGTTTCCTGCGCAGCGGCTTGAAAATTCTGCATTGCCCGCGGCATGTGCAGTGCCGATGTTACAACGGCAACACGCTGCCAGCCTTCTTTTTGCGAAAGAGCAATAATATTTTCTGCATTCTGTCTGGTATTAAGTGCTTCGCTGTCGGTATAAACTATATTCTGCGGCAACCCAAGCCCTATAAGCACCCTTTTGGAAACATCGGCTTCAACGGCGCTGTCATCAAAAACTTTGCCGCCGCTTACAATAACTGGAACATTCAGCAGGCGCTGCAAACGCGCGCCGGTTATCAGCCTGTTCATTCCAATAGCCGTAACCGCGCCTTCCCCATCAACATCGGAAACTCCGCTTACTGCTCCGCCGCCTAAAACGGCAATAGCATCAACGCTGATACCGGCAGGCTGTGCAAAACGTCCTTCCAGTCCGCGAGCCAATATCTGTGCCACCGGCATCAGCGAAGCAAAATATAAAAGCAGCGTTATAAGTATCAGCGCATAACGTCCTTTTACTTTATGTTTAAACAAATATGCAGCGAGTGCGGCAAGCAGCAGAATTATGCAGCCCGGAGGCAAAAGCCACAATAAAATAAATTTTAAAATATACATTAGTCACATTCTTCCAGCATTATTAAATATAACTGACGGAACAGTTCTTCCGTTAAATTGATTTTGTTTAAAATTGTATAGCGTTCTTTGCGCACTTCTCTGGCAAACATCCACGCTTTAATGAACATACCTTCCGTAATTCCGTGTCTGGCGGGATTAACGGAAATATCGTAGGCTTTTAGAAAGTTAAGAACGCGGTGGTCTCGTCCCTGTAATTTGCAGGCTACCACGCTGCCCATTGCGACCAAAATACCATGCGGTATGTTATGGTCAAAAAGTTCATCCATTGCGTGGCTGAAAAGATGTTCAGACCCGCTGCAAGGACGTGAATTACCAGCAAGCTGCATGGAAAGCCCGCTTAACACCAGCGACTGCGCCAACATTTTTATGCCTTCAATCGTAGTCAATGATTTTGCTTCCGAATATAAAAGCGAATTAAAGGCCGTTTCTGAGAGCATATAGGCAAAATCGTTGGGGCGGTCATTATTTTCATCGCAGCCAAGCTGCCAGTCGTACAACGCAGTGTAGTTGCTTATCGTATCGCCTACACCGGCTTGCAGCAAAAGGCGCGGCGCTTCAAAAATAATATCGGTATCAATTAAAAGCCCGTCCGGAATTTTTGATGTAAACGAATGACGCCGCCCATTTTGCGCCAAAAGCACTGATACCGGCGAGCATACGCCATCGTTGCTGAGCGCGGTTGGTATGGCAATATACGCCACGTTGGCTACAAAAGCTGCATATTTGGCAGTATCAAGCGCAGTGCCGCCGCCAAGCCCTATAACAAGGCGTATATTATTCATGGCAACTTTTTTGGCAACTTCTACCGCAAAATCAAAAGAACTTTCTCTTACGGTTACAATTTCATAGCCGCGGAGCTGGTTTAAAAGAATTTTTACTTTTCTGTCAAGTGTTTGCAAAAGCCCTTCCGTTGTTAAAATAAGCGTTTTGGCAAATACCAACTTAGGCATATATAAATTAAGGTTTTTGTTAAGGTCTGTAACTGCGTTTTGCTTCACCTGCATAAATAATGGCAATGAATAGTT
>USHB01000172.1 GCA_900554395.1 uncultured Phascolarctobacterium sp. | reverse complement strand
CATTTTCCTGTAAATCCTCAATATTTTCAAATAAATCCGTGCTATTTTTTAATTCTTGTAATTTTTCATCAGCTATTTGCTGATAATTTGCAATCATGCCCATTTATATTTCCCCTTTCCACATATACGTATGTAAGAAAGCACTTAACTAAATACGGTCATTCAACGCCAAACATCGGCTTGCCATCTTTTCTTGCTATCATACCAAGGGTAATGTCATCATAAACTTCCTGCGTGTACACATAGGTACCGTTTTTTATACTCGCCACATAATCAACAATAAAATCCTTAAAGGATGGCGCAACAAGTTCACGCTCCGGCGAGTTATACCAAAAAGTAATAACCTGCCCTGCATTGCCGCCTTCTGCCGGTGCAAAATCAAGGCACAGGCAATGTCCGTCAGCCGTTGCAGCAAAAGGCACCCACAATGCACAGCCCCATACATTTTTTATGCCCGGCTCTGCTTCAGCAGGAATTTGCAGAAAATCATCTTCGTTAAATTTGAAAGCATCCCAAAAATATAGTATCTGCTTTAAGTTGCATAGAAAGAACGTATCAAAAAGCGCGTTGGCATATTCATTCTGCCCATTAAATGCTCGGTAAAAGTTTTTAAAATCCTCCGGCAGCATGATATTCATTTTTTCTTCCGCAGCTTTCATTTCTGTTTCTGTGGCTCCGGCAAATAAATCCGGCCGGAAACCATGTATATTTTTAATGGTTTCTGCAAAATCTTCAATAAAGTTCATTTTGCAACACTCCAAACAGCCTGATTAAAAATCTTTCAGAAGATTTCCCCGTTTTTAAAGCAGGAAAGATTTAGCTGACTGCCAACAAATGAAACAATATCTTCATGACATTCGCTGATAAGCCAGTTGAATTTTTTAGAAATTATATAAAAATCTCCTAAACCATTCACTTCACTAATAATACAAATTAATTCCGGCAGGCACATTTCATAAAGCCAATATTTGGGTTTGAAATTCAGGCTGTCTTCAAACAGGGCGTATACAAATTTTTCATGAGCCGGTATTATTGCTGGCAAATTTTCAATCCACATGCTGTTGCCAGCAATATTTTTTGTCTGACAGGGCAATGCCTGGTTAAAACCGTTGCCCATATTTGACCAGTGTATATTGCTGCCATGCAGTACAAAACGCTGTTCAATCTTCTTAATTATTAAATTATAACTGCCTTTCGAACATTCAAAACAGTTTGCACGGTTTATTTTCTTTTCTTTAATAACCCGTTCTATTTCGCTGCGAATATACATAAAGCATATCTCCGTTTAACAATTACAGCTTTACTGTTTCGTTATCAATCATCAGCCGGCATTACCGAAAGTTCTTCAATAATCTGCCGTAAAATTTTAACCGTTTCTTCAAGCGGCAGGGCAAGTTTTTCGTCGAACACCATCTCGGGCAACAGCGGCACATGAATAAAACCTACTTTAACATTGCTGCCTGCAAAGTGATGCGCCGCCATATAAAAAATGTCGTTGCATACATAGCCGCCGGTGCAATAGCCCAGGTGCACGGGGCAACCCTGCTTTTGCAGGCGCGCCACAAGTTTATGTACGGGTATGGTGGCAAAATATGCCACAGGGGCACCGGGCGCTACCGGCTCGCCCCACGGTTTGGCGCCTTTGTTGTCTTCAATAAGCGCATCACGCAAATTAACGGCAACAGTATCAATATGCAGTTTGGTGCTGCCGCTGTCCATGCCCGTCATTAAAATAACGTCCGGCTTTACACGTTCTGCTTCTTCAAGCAATAATCTTCCAGCCGTTCCGTAAATGTTGGGCAGCATCAATTTTGCAACGGCAAAACTGCCGATAAAATCCGGCAGCGCCTTTACCGCTTCCCACGATGGATTAACATTATAATGCGCAAACGGGTCAAACCCGGTTAATAACAATTTGCGCATCATTTTGCCATCCGGTAGATATTTTCCATATCCTCAATGTTCAGTGCTTTAAAGCCGCCGATGGTGCGTGTGTTTTTAAAGCTACATTTATAAGCCAGTTCCTTAATCTGCTCTTCCGTAAGTTCAATGCCCATATCGCTGATTTTGGTAGGCATATTGATGCTTCTAAAGAAGTTTTCCATAGCTTCAATGCCTTCAAGGGCAATTTTTTCTTCGTCGCCTGCTGTGTAGGGAATGCCGAATACATTAACAGCCAGCTGCGCAAAACGCGCCGGATTGGCAGGCATTACATAGCGCGCCCAGCTTCCCCAAACAGCTGCCAGTCCTGCACCGTGGGCAATATCAAACATGCCGCCCAGTTCATGCTCAAGCTGATGGCAGGCCCAGTCGCCCAAAATGCGGTCGCCGGTAATATCGTTATGGGATAAAGTTCCGCTCCACATAATTTCGGCGCGCGCATCGTAATCATCAGGCTTTTTAAGCGCAATTTTTACGTTGCGCATTACGTTTTTAATCAGCGTTTCAGCAATACCGTCCGTTAAATTAAGCTGTTTTACATCAGGCTTAACAAAAAAGCGTTCCAGGCTGTGTACAATAATATCGGTGCAGCCGCTTGCAGTTTGGTAGGCGGGCAGCGTATAAGTAAGTTCCGGGTTCATAACGGCAAATTTGCAGTAAGCGTAAGGCGAATATGCCCCGCGTTTTAACCAGCCTTCTTCATTGGTAATAATGCTGGCGTTGCTCATTTCGCTGCCCGCAGCGGCAATGGTAAGCACGGTGCCGATAGGCAGGCACGCCTGCGGCGCTTTGCCGGTGTAATAATCCCATACATCGCCTTCGTTGGTAAGCCCGTAACCGATGGCTTTGGCGCTGTCGATAACGCTGCCGCCGCCAACTGCCAGAATAAAATCAACATTTTCTTTTCTGCCAAGTTCAATGCCTTCATAAACTTTGCTTAAACGCGGATTAGGCACAACTCCGCCAAGTTTTACATGACTGATGCCTGCTTCATCAAGAGATGCGCAGATTTTATCAAGCAGGCCGCTTTTTTCAGCACTGTGCCCGCCATAATGAATGAGCACTTTTTTTGCGCCCTGCTCTTTGCATAATTCGCCAACACGTGCTTCCGTGCCGCGCCCAAAAATTACTTTCGTCGGTGCTAAATATTGAAAAAATTCCATTGTTTTCAGCTCCTTTTTAATGCTATACTCTTATGGTACGCCAAAACAGGCGGCATGTAAATATCCTTAAAAAAGTTTTACAACGGGCAGGCGTTTATAAAAAAATGGCGAACATAATAATATTGTAAAATTTTTTACGGGAGGTTTTATTATGCAGGGCAAAAAATATATAGCAATGGCACTTGTTTGCGGTTTTGTGCTGGGCAGCAGCACTGCGCCTGTACAGGCAGGCATTTTGGGCACTGTTTTAAAAGGCGGCGCCGTAGGTTTACTGGTTAGCCAGTTTGATGACCAGTTAAACAGTGCCATTAATACCTTAACAGGCAAATACGCTGTCAGCAGCGATTACGCCACCAAAGTTGTGCCGGTAATTACCGTCGGCGACGGCAGCTATGCCGGTGCGGCACAGGTAAGCGGCCCGCATGCGCAGGTAGAAAAATGCCAGGCAGCGCTTTTGATTGAAGCCTCGTTCTTTGGCAGTTTCCGCGCCAAAGCGCTGATACCGATTGACAAAGTTGCCATTACCGATGTTAACCGCGTACAGGGTGTAGGCGTATCGGCAC
>USHB01000171.1 GCA_900554395.1 uncultured Phascolarctobacterium sp. | reverse complement strand
TTGCCAGCCGCAATGATAAAGATTTTAAAAATTTAATGGATGTGTATCTTGACGCAGTATTTTACCCGCTGATTTATGAAAATCCTTATACGCTGATGCAGGAAGGCTGGCATTACGAAATTGATTCTAAAGAGGGCGAACTTGCGTATAATGGCGTTGTTTACAGTGAAATGAAGGGCGTATATTCTTCGGCAGATGCTATTGCCGAAAATAAGGTTATGCGCGCCTTATTCCCGGACAGCCCTTACCGTTTTGAATCCGGCGGGTATCCGGAAGCTATTCCGCAGCTTACGCAGGAAGCGTTTGAAAACTTTCACCGTACATATTACAGCCCGGAAAATTCCTTTATTTATTTGTATGGCGACATGGATATTGAAGAAACGCTTGCATACTTGGACGGCGAATATTTATCGGCATTCACCAAAAACGGCAGCGTAAATTCAGAAATTCCTTTGCAGCAGCCGTTTGCCAAAACCAAAGAGGTGCAGGCTCATTATCCTGTTGGCGCTGACGAAGATTTAACGGCTAAAACTTATCACGAACTTGATATTGTTTGCGGCGATGCGTGTGATGCCAAAACAAGCCTTGCGCTCCGTCTTTTGGAAACTGTGCTTTTGGAGGGCAACAGTGCGCCGCTGCGTCTGGCGCTTCTGGAAAGCGGCATTTGCGCCGATGCTTACGGCCAGTATACCGGCAGTCTGCGCCAGCCTGTGTTTACCGTTAAAGTATCGGGCAGCGAGGCTGATAAACGCGACGAATTTTTGAGCATTGTATACCGCACTTTGCAAAAACTGACCATGGAAGGCATTGATAAAGAACTTTTGGAAGCATGCCTTAACATGCTGGAGTTTAAACTGCGCGAGGCTGATTTTGGCGCTTATCCCAAAGGGCTTATTTATGGCATTGGCGTAATGGATACATGGCTGTATGACGGCGACCCGCTGGCAGGCCTGCGCTACAATAAAATGCTTGAAGAATTGCGCGAGGGCATAAAAACCAATTATTACGAGCAGCTGATTGAAAATTATTTGCTTGATAATACTCATAAGGTTTTGCTGACGCTGATGCCTGAAAAGGGTATGGAAGAAGCTGAACAGGCTGAACTTGCTGCCAAAATGCAGCAGATTAAAGACGGCATGAGCGAAGAAGAACTGGAAAGCTATATTAATCACTGCCGCATTTTGCATGAACGCCAGGCCGCACCTGACAGTGCCGAGGCTTTGGCAAGCATTCCATTGTTGGAGCGCAGCGATATTCGCCGTGAATCGGAAAAACTGGATGGAGAACTGACCAAAGAAGGCAATAACGAATTTTTATATGTGCCTGCTTTTACCAATAAAATTGCTTATTTAAACTGGTATTTTGATATGAGCGGCATTGACGGAGCGCTTTTGCCATATTGCTATTTGCTGAGCGATATGCTTGGCAAGGTTGATGCAGGCCAATATACATATCAGCAGCTTTCCACGCTGGGCACTAAATACACCGGCGGCGTGGCATTTCAGGTACATGCGTATTCGGCGGCAGAAAGTGTAAATGATTATACCGTTAAATTTACGGTTACCGCTAAAGCACTGGTGCATAATTTGCCGCATTTGTTTGAGATTCTTCACGCCATAGCGCTTGAAAGCCGTTTGGACAGCGCTAAACGCCTGCGTGAAGTATTGGCAGAAGTTAAAAGCGATTGGAGCAGCAACTTTTTCAGCCGCGGGCAGACTGTTGCCTGCGCACGCTTAAATTCATATTATTCCCCTGCTGCAAGGGTTAACGAGCAGGATTATTATTCTTATTATGAATTTATAAAGGATTTAACCGAACATTTTGATGAACGTGCTGAAGAAACTCTGGCAAAACTGCGCAGCCTGCTTGGCGTATTTTTTGAAAACAGCAAATATCTTTTGGCATACAGCTGCGAAGAAGAAGACCGTGCGCAGGTACTGGCAATGGCCAAAGATTTTGCCGCCGCACTGCCACAGTCTGACGTGGCAGGGGCTGAAGTAAAACCGCTTGCCGCACCTGGGCTTGATGAAGGAATTATGACGCCCGGCAAAGTGCAGTATGTTACCGCCGGCGGTGATTTCCGCAAATATGGGCATAAATTTACCGGTGCTATGAAAGTTTTGGAAACCGTTTTGCGTTATGAATATTTGTGGACGAAAATACGTATTCAGGGCGGCGCGTATGGTGCCTCAGCCGTGTTTGACCGCAACGGCAGCATGTATTTTGCTTCTTACCGCGACCCGAAACTTGCTGAATCGCTGGAAGCTTACCGCGGACTGCCGGAGTGGCTGGAAAACCTTGATTTGCCGGAGCGCGAACTGACCAAATATATTATCGGCACAATCAGTGCTGCGGATGTGCCGCTGACAAATTCCATGCGCCTATCGCAAACTGCGCTTGCCCATATTAAAGGCATTCCGCAGGAAATGCGCCAGCAGACCCGTGATGAAATTTTAAACCTTGTTAATGATGATTTGCGCAAATTGGGACAGGTTGTGCGCGACACACTCAGTGATAATTATTTGTGCGTTGTCGGCGGCAGCGGCTCTATTGAAGCAAACAAAGAACTTTTTAAATCGGTTAAGCATATTTAAGGAACATTATGATTATCAGCGTAAGCCGCAGAACAGACATACCGGCATTTTACGCAGACTGGTTCTACAACCGTCTGCGTGCCGGTTTTGTTATGGTGCGCAACCCGATGAATTTACATAATGTAAGCAAAGTATGGCTAACACCTGATGCGGCAGATGCCTTTGTATTTTGGACCAAAAATCCGCTGCCGATGGCAAGGAGGCTTCTAGAACTTGCCGCATACCCATATTATTTTCAGTTTACGCTGACGGGGTATGGCCGTGATATTGAACCGAATGTGCCGGATAAAAAGCAGGTGCTTATACCTTCTTTTAGGGATTTGGCGGCAAAGATTGGCAAAAAACGTGTAATTTGGCGTTATGACCCGATATTTTTCAGCAATAAATATACACCGGAATACCATTTGCAGTGTTTTGCGGCATTGGCGGCAGAACTGAAAGACAGCACGGAGTGCTGTGTGATAAGTTTTATGGACAGCTACCGCAACACCAGGCGCAATGAAAAACAGCTTGACGCTGTAAATTTAAACGCTGATGAACTATATACTTTTGTAAAATGTCTTGCTGAAATTGCCTCAAAAAATGGTTTAAAACTGCAAACCTGTGCAGAAGCAATGGATTTTAAAGAGTTTGGCATTACGCCTTCGGCCTGCATAGATAAGACTTTGATTGAAGATATAGGCGGATTTAAGCTGAACGTAAAAAAAGATAACGGTCAGCGGGCGGAATGCGGCTGCGCTGCAAGCGTTGACATCGGCGCATATAATACCTGCCCCGGCGGGTGCCTGTATTGCTATGCCAATTATAATGCGCCGCTTGTGCAAACTAATATTGCTGTGCACAATCAAACAAGCCCGCAACAGTTTGGCGAATTATCACCGCAGGACGTGGTAACAGAGCGTAAAATGAAAAGCTGCAAAATATTGCAAACAGATTTGTTTAAGTAAAAAATAAAAGCCTGCATGGTTAACATGCAGGCTTTTGTGTTATTTTGTTTTAGTCTTGTGATTCCTTAGCGATGGAAAAACCTGTAAAGCCAAAGATGATAGCAAAAATCATGCTGCTATAACATAAAATTGCCCATGGCATATAATCGAA
>USHB01000170.1 GCA_900554395.1 uncultured Phascolarctobacterium sp. | reverse complement strand
AAAGAAAATTTTGTTGCTTCCGATCCATTAGCATTATCAGGCGTTACAGATAAATTTGTATATTTTGAAAACGGGGATATCGCGGAGATCACCCAGGATCACTATCAAATTTATAGTTTTGACGTTGACGGCTACAAAAGCGTTCAAAGGACTATTCTAACCATAGAGACAAAAGTTCATGATCTTTCCTTAGGTAAATATTCTCACTACATGGAGAAAGAAATTTACGAACAGCCGAAAGCTATTAAAGATACCATGCGCGGCCGTCTTTCCGAAAACGGCACTGAAATTAATTTTGCCGAACTTGGCTGGACTCCGGAAGATTTTACCGGTATCAGCAAAATCTTTATTGTAGCATGCGGCACTGCTTACCATGCAGGTATCGTAGGCAAATATTATCTGGAAAACCTGGCACGCATTCCCGTTGAAGTGGATATTGCCAGTGAATTCCGTTACCGCAGCCCGCTTGTTGACGCCAACTGCCTGACTATTGTCATCAGCCAGAGCGGTGAAACCATTGATACCCTGGCAGCTTTAAAAGAAGCCAAACGCCTTGGCAGCCGCACTTTGGCAGTTACCAACGTAGTAGGTTCTTCCATTGCGCGCGAAGCAGACCAGGTTGTTTATACATACGCCGGTCCGGAAATTGCCGTTGCATCTACCAAAGCATACACCACACAGCTTCTGGTTATGCTGATGCTTGCCATTTATGTCGGCCGCCTGCGCGGAACGCTTGCAGACGATAAAGCCGCTGAACTGGCAAACGGTCTGCATAAAATTCCCGAACAGCTTCACGACATGCTGGAAAACGTTGACCAGATTAAAGTGTTTGCACGCAACTACGGAAGCTGCCTTGACGCTTTCTTCCTCGGCCGCAGCCTTGATTACGCCGTTGCACTGGAAGGCGCGCTGAAACTGAAGGAAATCAGCTACATTCATGCGGAAGCCTATGCAGCAGGCGAACTTAAACACGGCACGCTGGCGCTGATTGTTGAAGGGGTGCCTGTAATTGTGCTGGCAACCCAGGAAGATGTTTACGATAAAACCGTAAGCAACTTGCAGGAAGTAAAAGCACGTGAAGCAATGGTTATTGCCATCGCGCTTGAAGGCGATGACAGCATTGGCAAATATGCCGACCATGTAATTTATGTTCCGCGTGCAGGCAAGTTCCTGGCACCGCTGCTGGCCGTACTGCCTTTGCAGCTTTTGGCTTACTATGCAGCGCTTACCAGAGGCTGCGACGTGGACAAACCGCGTAACCTTGCTAAATCTGTAACAGTAGAATAATATACTTTGCAAAGCCGGACGTTAAAATCCGGCTTTGTTTTTATATGGGGCAATAAAATGGACTATAAAATTATCGACATCAAAAAATGGGCGCGCCGGGAGTTTTTTGAGCATTATATAAACAATGTGCCATGCACTTACAGCCTGACGGTTAAAATTGATGTCAGCAATATTAAGCGCCAAAATTTAAAGCTCTTTCCGTCGTTGCTGTACTGCTTAACCAAAACCGTCAATAAATTTGAAGAATTCCGCACCGCCATGCGCAATGACAGCGAGCTTGTGGTGTACAATGCTATGCAGCCCTGTTATACTGTGTTCCATAAGGACACTAAAACCTTTAGCAACCTTTGGACGGAGTTTACGGAAGATTTTGCTGAATTTGCAAAGCGTTACGAGTATGACATTGCATGCTACGGCAAGATTGAAGCATTTGTGGCTAAGCCCGACGTGCCGGAAAACAGCTTTACTGTTTCCATGCTGCCGTGGGTGAGCTTTGATGGCTTTAACATAAATGTAAGAGGCTTTGATTATTTGCTGCCGATATTTACCCTTGGCAAATGTATGGAAGCAGATGGACGTTATACCATGCCTCTGGCGGTGCAGGTACACCACGCCGTGTGCGACGGTTACCATACAGGCTGTTTTATCAATGATTTGCAGAACGAGATTGACAATTTGTGCTTGAAAGAAAGTAAATAGCAGCATAAAAAACTCCCGCCTTTAAAAGATGGGAGTTTAATTTTTTTTGAAAAAAGGCTTGCCAAAAAAGCAAAGTTAGCGTATACTAACTAAGGAGTTAAATAAGCCGAAGCTATTAAACATAAACAGAGGAAACAAGGTCACTCGCGTTGATTGTTTGATAAGCGGCAGCTCTAAAATATTTTAGAGGAGGAATCCGCAATGAAAAAATCTTTAGTTCTTGCAATGGCTATGGCACTTGGCGTAACTGCCAGCGCTTATGCCGCAAACCCTTTTAGTGATGTGCCTGCCGGCCACTGGGCTTATGACGCTGTAAACAAACTGGCAGCAGAAGGCGTGGTAGACGGTTATCCCGATGGCACTTATGGCGGCGACAAACTGATGACCCGTTATGAAATGGCACAGATTGTAGCTAAAGCTATGGCCAAAGGAGCCAACGTAGATAAACTGGCAGCAGAATTTGCTGATGAACTCGACAGCCTTGGTGTGCGCGTAGCTAACCTTGAAAAGAAAGCTGACAACGTAAAAATTACCGGCGAAATCCGTTATTCCTATCGTGATGTAGACGGCGATGCTGACGGACATGAAAGTAATCTGCGTTCCCGCATCTGGGTAAACGGCCAGGTTAATGAAGACTGGTCTTACACCGGCATGTTTGAAAACAACCAGACTTTTGCAGGCGAAGATGACGAAGGCAACAGCTTTGGTTCTTCCGGCGAAGACGATGTTGACCTTGCCCGTGCTTATGTAGAAGGCCGCCTTGGGGGATTGGACGTTACCGCAGGCCGCTACAATGCAGTTCCGTTTACCGGCAATATTCTTGATGCTAACCTTGATATGGCAAAAGTTTCCTATGGCGATAAAATAAAAGTATCTGCATTGGCAGGCAAAGCTTATGATACAGCTGATAATGTATTTGACAACAACAACGGTAGCTATACGTTGAAAGACGGAGACAGGTTATATATTGGCAGCATTGAAGCAGCATTGGGTGATGTTGATGCTTATGTTGCTTATTTTAAAACTGATTCCGATCTTGCCAAAGAAATTTGGAATGTAGGCGCAAGCTATGGTTTTGGTGATTTTACCCTGAGTGCTGAATATATGCGCGGCAATGACGAATATTACGCTGATGCAGGCAAAGACGGCTGGTGGGCAGACCTCGCATGGAAGGGCGCAGAAGCAGATCAGCCGGGCAGCTATGGCATCCACGCAGGCTACTATGACCAAAGCGTTAACGCTTACATTATGCCGACCACCGATGCTGAATACTTTAATGACGGCTACAAAGGCTGGAACGTTGGCGCAAGTTATACCTTCGCTAAAAATATCGTAGGCATGGTTAACTACTGGGATATGGAATCTCAAACCGGCAATGAAGATGCACAGACCATCTTCTCTGAACTGTATTTCATGTTCTGATTATTTAAGTTAATAAACTGCATTAAAAAGAGCAGCCGAAAGGCTGCTCTTTTTTTGCGCAAATAAAAAAGCTGAACCGTAAAAGTTCAGCTTTAAATTAAAATATTATTGAAGCGGAATGGTAAAATCTTTTAAGCCTTTAGGCTGCGGGCCCTGATGCGGGTTTTCTTTTCCGTCAAGGCCTTTTTTATGCAGGTAATCTTCTAACATATCTGTTATTTGCAGGTTATTTTTATCGGCAAACGGCACATGGGTATTGCCCTTAATTCCAAGTTCCGGCAGGCTTACAAGCACTG
>USHB01000169.1 GCA_900554395.1 uncultured Phascolarctobacterium sp. | reverse complement strand
CTATTTGTAAGCTCCCCTGTTCAGTTATGTTAAGTATAAGCCTTTGTCTGCGCGCTGTCAATAAAAATTACAGTTCCAGCATAACGGCTGTAATTAATTTGGCACGCATAAAAATGGATTCCAAATCGGCAAATTCATCAACCGTATGGTTATGTGCGCCTTTAACGCCCATAGCGCATACCGTGGGCACGCCTACCATTGTGGTATAGGCAGAATCGCTGCCGCCGCCGACACTGATAGCTTTCGGGCTGCCAAAACCTTCTGCTTCATACACTTTTTTTACAAGCGCAAACAGTTCTTTGCTGCTCTCAAAGGCAACCATCGGCTGCATTAAGGAAACAGGGTTCATTTTGCAGGTTACGCCGTCGATATAAACTTTATCGTTAATCTCCTGAAACTTGGCTTTCATTTCTTCCAGTTGTTCCGGACGGTCAAAACGCAGGTCTATAATCATTTTGGCGTAAGCAGGCGCAGCATTGTGTACGGTGCCGCCTTCAATAACGCCAACATTTACGTTCAATCCATTGCTCCAATCGGTAAGCGCTTCCATATCCAAAATTTTATGCGCCAGTTCTTTAATCGCGCTGCGGCCTTCTTCCGGAGCGTTGCCGACATGTGCGGCACGCCCAAAGGCTTCCATTTCAAACGCATACACGCCCTTACGCGCCAGCACAATGCTGTCATCCATAAAGCCGGTTTCAAAATTGAACGCAGCAGCCGCACCTTTGGCTTCTGCCATCATGGTATCGGCAAAATCGCTGAATTTATGCCCAACTTCTTCATCGCCCGCCAAAATAAATTTTACTGCGTATTTATCATAGTTTACGCTTTGCAAAGCGCGCAGTGCATGAATAGCCAGTGTCACGCCGCCTTTCATATCAAGCGCGCCCGGTCCTGTAACTCTGCCGTCTTTTACAGTAAAAGGACGTTTTTTAGTTGTTTCCGGGTCATTAAACACCGTATCCAAATGCCCGGTAAAAATTACAAACGGTTTGTTCCGGCAGTCGCCAAATTCGCTTACCAGCGCATTACCGGCATTTTCATGTTCCACAATGCGTGTCTTGCCGCCCATGGCGGATAAAATACCGGCAACTTTGCCAATAATGGCATCAACACCTGCTTTATTGGCAGAGCCGCTGTCCATCATAACAAGGTCTTCCCACATTTTCATAATATCATCACGGTGCGCATCAAGATACGCATATGCCTGTTCTTTTATGCTCATTATTTACTCCCCTCCACTTAACAGGATACACCCATTAAATTAAGAATTACCCTTACTATAACCATTGCAATCAATGCGTCAATAATAGGAATTGCCAACAGCAGCGCATGATGCTTCGGGTTGGCGCCGGAAGTTAATACGCAGCGCGCAAAATGCCCAACCAGCGTGCCCATCGTAATCGTTGCCGGGAACAAAATGGTTGCCTGCGCCGCATTGATAATGCCTTCACCATACAGCGAAGCCGCGGTTGCAGCACCGGCCGCCTTGGCAAAAAATGCAGAAATAAGCGCTACAATCGCTGCGCCCGGCAGACCGAACAACGCCATTACAGGAGCAACCGCAGTTGCAATAATATCCATCAGGCCGCTTATCTGCAAGAACAAAATCAGCGCATAAGCCAGCACCATAGCAGGCATAATGTTTTCTACGCCAACGTAAAAACCTTTTTTGCAGCCCACCATAAATTCTTCCAAAATTGTTTTATTTTTAGCCTGTGCAGCCATCAGTTTGCACCCCCTACGGCCTTTTTGCGTTTCATCGCCAGGTAAACCCTTATAATATTGGCACCGATAATTTTAACAATAATTTCCACCATAAAGATGATACCGAAAGAAAGTAAAGAAATCGGCATCAGCGGCGCGCCGCAGTTAATGGTATTGGCAAGCGTGCCGGAAGCAGCGTATTGGTAAGCCACGAAAATTGTGCGCTCATCATCGGTTAATTTGCCTTCGTCATACAAATCGCGCGTAATTACCGCACCAACGTCAGTTGTGGTAAAGCTGCTGATAAACGCCAGCCCAACATAACCGGGCAGACCCATCAACGGGCGCAGCAGCGGACGGATAATGCGTTCTGCCGCCAAAAGCCCGCCGCGGCTTTCAACCACGCGCACAATGCCAAGCGCCAGAATAACGGTCGGGAATAATGTAAGCGAAAACATAAAACCTTCACTGGCGCCAATGCCGCCCTTGCCGATAAAAGTCGCGCCTTCGGCAATTTTGCCAAACTTGCCTACCAGCACCGTAAAGTCAAAGGCACTTAACGGGCCCATATCCTTTAACACGCCCGAAAATGACAATGCAACAACTATAAAAGACAGCCAGCCGCGCCATGTCAGATGCTGCTCATAGCTTTGTTCTTCAACAGCAGTAGTTTCTTTTTCTGCCATAATAAGCCCCCCTAATTATAATTTTAAAACCGTGCCAACAAATACTTTGGCACGCATAAACAGCGATTCCACATCTGCAAACTCATTAACCGTATGGTTCAGCCCGCCTTTTACGCCAACTGCGCATACAGTAGGCACACCCATTTTAGTTGTGTATGTAGCATCACTGCCGCCGCCAACCATCACCGGTTTCGGTGTGCCAAAGCCTTCTTCTTCATAAACGGATTTATATACATCAAACAATTTCATGCTGCCGTCAAGGCGAACCATCGGCTCCAGCCCTGCCAGCGGCGTCATTTTTGTGGTAACGTCCTTAATGTAAACCTTATCGGCAACAGCTTTAAACTGTTCTTTCTTCTTTTCAAAATCTGCCGGGTCAAGATAACGTACATCAACGACCATCTTGGCGTAAGCCGGAACAGCATTGGCAACGGTGCCGCCTTCAATAGTGCCGATATTAATGGTAGTACCAGTTTTCCAATCGGTAAGCGCATCAATATCGACTGCTTTATGCGCCAGTTCTACAATGGCATTGCGGCCGTTTTCTGGTTCGTTACCCGCATGTACACTGCGCCCAAATGCTTCCAGGCTGAAACGGTAAAAACCTTTGCGTTCCACCACAACGCTGTCATCCATAAAGCCGGTTTCAAAATCAAAAGCGGCGGCAGCGCCTTTAAATTCGGCCATCATTGTTTCGGCAAGCGTGCTGCTCTTATGCCCTGTTTCTTCATCACCGGCAAATACAACTTTAAATGCGTATTTATCAAAGCCTTCTGCCAACAGAGCCTGCAATCCATGAATGGCAAGCGTTACGCCGCCCTTCATATCCAGCGCACCCGGGCCATATGCGCGTCCTTCTTTAATAGTAAACGGACGCTCTTTAGTAGTATTGGGGTCACTGAAAACAGTATCCAGATGTCCTGTTAAAACTATAAACGGTTTCTTTTGGCAGTCGCCAAACTCACTTACAACAGCATTGCCGGCATTTTCATGTTCCACAATGCGTGTTTTGCCGCCCATTTTGGTCAGAATCTCAGCCACTTTTGCAACAACCCTGTCAACACCGGGTTTATAGTCAGAGCCACTGTCTATGTTTACAAGTTCTTCCCACATTTTCAGCATCTCACTGCGATGCGCATCAATATACGCAAACGCATTTTCCTTTACACCCATTTTTCTTACCTCCTGTTAAATTAATAAAACAGTATCTGCCAATAGCAAATACCGGTTATTTTAATTATACACTTTAACCCTTTAAAGGATGTCATTTATATAAAAATAACAAAATTTCACAATTTCGTCAAGAGAATTTTGTATCACAATCTTAACACTTTGCGTATTTTTGTAATT
>USHB01000168.1 GCA_900554395.1 uncultured Phascolarctobacterium sp. | reverse complement strand
AATTACCTGTTTTGCCAAAGAAGAAGTAAAAAATGATTTGCATACGGTGGTATACCGCGCACATATGGAAGTAAGCGGGCAAATGCTGCCGACCATGGTTGTAACCGATGACAGCATTTATACCATGATTCAGGTACGCGTTGCCGCCGCTGTTATTAATGATGACAACAAAAAAGCTGTACTTGAACACATTAATGCTTTGAACGGCAAATTTAAAGTATTTAAGTATTATATCAGCGATAATGGCGATATTTGCCTTGACAGCTGCCTGACCGATACGGAAGAAAGTTTCGACCCGAGACTTATTCATACCGTTATCGACGTTATTTTAAGACATTTAACAGAAGAATACCCCAATTTAATGAGCCTTGTTTGGGCAAAATAAGGCATAAATAGGAGTTGGTTATATGGATCCTCTTGGGTCTGTGCTTGAGTGTATTATTGTTTTAGTCCTTATTTTATTGAATGGTTTGCTTTCAATGCTGGAAATGGCGGTGGTGTCTTCGCGCAAAAGCCGCCTGGAACAGCTTGCCGAAGAAGGCAGCAAAAGCGCGGCTTATATTGCAAAACTCGCCGATGAACCTACAGTGTTTTTATCAACCGTGCAGATAGGCATTACGCTTGTCGGCATCGGCACAGGCGTATACAGCGGCGCAATGCTGGCGGCGCCTTTGGAAGTGCTGCTGCGCAAAATACCGTTTATGGTGCCTTATGCGGCATTTGTTTCATATTCCACAGTAGTTGTACTCGTAACTTACTTAAGCCTTATCCTTGGTGAACTGCTGCCTAAAAAGCTGGCGCTTAACAACCCCGAAAAAGTGGCAATGTTTTTTGCCCGTTTTATCAAAACTTTAATCATGCTTTTCCGTCCGCTTACAATATTTTTAAGCGTGTCTACCACGGTGCTGCTGCGTGCCATCGGCGTTAAGCCGAATGAGGAGCCGCCGGTAACGGAAGAAGAAGTGCGCGTGTTGATTGAGCAGGGGAGAGAGCATGGTGTTTTTGATGACAGCGAGCAGATGATGATTGAAAATGTTTTTGCGCTTGACGATTTACGCGTCAGTGAAATTATGACCCCGCGCACTAAAATTGAGTGGCTGGATTTAAACGATTCGGCAGACGTGCAATTTTCTGAAATGTCAGAAAAAATGTATTCGTGCTTTGTTGTTGCAGAAAATGACCTTGAGCATGTAGCGGGCGTTGTGTACACCAAAAGAGTTTTTGCTTCATGGCTGCACGGCGGCAAGCGCGATTTGCGCAAGTTTATCCAACAGCCGCTGTATGTGCCGGAGGCGATGCATACACAGAACCTGCTTGATATGTTTAAGGTAAAACGTATTAAAGTGGCGCTGGTTATGGACGAGTTTGGCGGTCTGGCCGGTATGGTAACGCTAAGGGATGTTATTGAACATCTTGTCGGCGATTTGCCGTCATATGACGAGGACGTTAAACAGGAAATTGTGCAGCGTGACGATGGTACATGGCTTGTTGACGGCATGCTGCCAATCAGCGAGTTTAAGGATTATTTTGAGTTTGAGGAGCTGCCTCTGGAAGAAAAGAACGGTTACAATACCGTTGCCGGTTTTGTTGTAACAAATATCGGCCATATTCCGCAGGCGGGCAACCACTTTGTATGGGAAGGCTTCCGTTTTGAGGTTATAGATATGGACGGCACGCGCGTGGATAAAGTTTTGATTACACAGCTGCCACAATCTGAAACGGATGCTGAAGATGAAGATTTATAAAAATGGCAATGCTGCCATTGAAGATGGGAGGAGACGCAATTGATACTCTTTATTGTAGTTGCAAGTGCATTGATTTTACTGGCTGCATATTTTACGTATGGTAAATTCCTTGCTAACACTGTTTTTAAACTTGATGACAAAAATCCCGTGCCTTCTGTTGAGATGGAGGACGGCGTAGACTATGTGCCTGCTAAAAAAGGCATGCTGCTTGGCCAGCATTTTTCGGCAATAGCGGCGGCAGGCCCTATTAACGGTCCTATTTTGGCGGCTGTAATTTATGGCTGGGCGCCGGCTCTTTTGTGGGTAATTTTAGGCTGTATTTTTATCGGCGGCATTCACGATATGGGCAGCCTTGTTGCTTCTGTGCGCCATAAAGCCAAATCCATTACCGAAGTTGTGCGTCTTAATGTATCGCAGCGCGCGTGGATTTTGTTTATGATATTCGTATGGATTACGCTGGTTTATGTTATTGTTGCCTTTACCGATATTACGGCATCTTCCTTTGTAGGCAATGTAACGCTTGAAAACGGCGAAGTTGTTTCCGGTGCCGGCATTGCAAGTTCTTCTGCCATGTATTTGGTGCTGCCGATCATTATGGGCCTTTTAATGCGCTTTGGCGGCTTGAAAGAAAACCTTGCCGTTTGCATTTTCCTTCCTCTTGTTGGCGTTGCTATCTGGGCAGGTCAGTCCCTGCCGCTTAGCCTGCCGGTAACTGACCCTGCTACCGCACAAAAAATTTGGGGCGTACTTATTTTGGTTTACTGCCTTGTTGCGGCTATGATGCCGATGTGGCTGCTGTTACAGCCCCGTGGCGCTCTGGGCGGTTATTTCCTGTACATTGCCCTTGTTGTTGCGGCTATCGGCATTATGTTCGGCGGTTACGAAATTAACTATCCTGCTTTTACCAATCTTAATCCTGACGGCAGCCTTGGCGAACATTTCTGGACGCCGATGTTCCCGATACTGTTTATTACCATCGCCTGCGGTGCCTGCTCCGGCTTCCATGCGCTTGTATCTTCCGGTACCAGCAGCAAGCAGCTTGCTAAAGAAACCGATGCTACCGCTATCGGCTACGGCGCAATGCTTCTTGAAGGCATGGTTGCGGTTGTATCCATCGTATGCGTTATGATTCTTGCCAAAGATTCCGAACTTATTACCAAAGCTCCTAACTTTATTTATGCTATGGGCATCGGCAGCTTTATGGAACTTATCGGTATTCCGGCTGCTTTCGGCATCAGCTTCGGTTTGATGGCATTTACAACTTTCGTTTATGATACCCTTGATGTATGCACCCGTCTTGGCCGTTACGTTATTGAAGAACTTACCGGCTGGGGCGACATGAAAGGTAAAGTGCTGGGTACGGGTCTTACTTCCGCAGTGCCTATCTTCTTTATCTTCCAGACCATGACTGATGGCAAAGGCAATGTTATTCCTGCATGGAAAACTTTCTGGAACACCTTTGGCGCTTCCAATCAGCTTCTGGCAGCTTTGGCTCTTATCGGCATCAGCATTTGGCTGTATAATACCCGCCGCAATTCCAAAGTTTGGATGGCAGCCTGCATTCCGGCTGTGCTGATGTTCTTAATGTCCAACTGGGCGCTCTTGTTAAGCATTTATGACGGCTGGGTACTTGGCCTTGGCCATCCTGCTGTGCCTGTTGTTTCCGTAATTCTGGTAATTCTTTCCGTACTGGTTGCTGTTGAAACCATTTACTCTGTAAGCAAAAGCAAAGCCAGCATACAAAAACAGGATTAACGGCTTGACAGTAAAACGCTGATTAATTATAATAAATTGTAACAACTCAAAAAATTTTCACCTTAAAGACTGTGAAGGGAACAAGATAAACCGTAACGCCTAAGAGAACTGTCGGTTGGTGCGAGGCAGTGGCTAAAGTTTATGTATAGCTCATCCCGGAGTTGCCTGCCTGATATGTAGGGCAGGACGTGTGGCAGCGTTATTGAGCCGGGCCTTGTTAGAGGCTGCTGAGGGCCGCTGTGGCGGCTGAATTAGGGTG
>USHB01000167.1 GCA_900554395.1 uncultured Phascolarctobacterium sp. | reverse complement strand
GCGATGAACACCGTCCGCAGATGGGCACCGTACGTCCGAAAGTATTTAAAGCCAAAGAAGCAGATGCTTCCAGAACCGGCGAAGTAATTGACTACGAAGTTAAAAATAAAGTAGAAAGCAAAGTAACTATTATCCGCAAAGAAGCGCTTACCGAAGCAGGCAGCATTAAAATTGAAGATGCTGAAGTAGTATGTTCCGGCGGCCGCGGCCTTGGCAGCTGTGATAACTTCAAAATGCTTGAAGAACTAGCAGCACTGTTTGAAAACGGTACTGTTGGCGGTTCCCGCGCAGTTGTTGACGAAGGCTGGGTTGACCATGCGCATCAGGTAGGGCAGAGCGGCAAAACCGTAACGCCTAAAGTATACTTTGCATTCGGCATTTCCGGTGCTATCCAGCATTTGGCCGGCATGAGTTCTTCCGATGTTATTATTGCCGTTAACAAAGATGCCAATGCGCCTATTTTTAAAGTTGCGCAGTACGGTATTGTTGGCGACGCCAAAGAAATTCTGCCTAAACTTATTGCCAAAATTAAAGCTTTTAAAGAGGCATAACGGAGGTTTAAGATTTGTGTGGAAAGTAGTTTATATTGCGCAGACTAAAGAGAACGCGCAGGAAATAAAAGAACTGCTTACAAACAACGGCTTTTTGATTCAAATGAATGTATCTGGAGCCAAAAAAGGTGGACAGGGGGGCGCTTACGAAATAAGCGTCCCATACTCCGAAGCAGAAGATGCTTATGAAGTGCTTTGCGAGAACCGTTTTCGCGCCTGAGCGGAGGTTATTATGAAAAAAACTAAAATTATTTGCACCATGGGGCCAAGTACCGATGATGTTGGTTTACTGGCTCAGATGATGCGCAGCGGCATGGACTTGGCACGTTTTAATTTTTCGCACGGAAGCCATAAAGACCATGCGCAGCGCGTTGAACTGGTACGCAAAGCTGCCGCCGAAGTTGAAAAACCAATAGCCTTAATTGCCGATACCAAGGGGCCTGAGATGCGCCTTGGTATTTTTAAAGAGGGCAAGGTTATTTTAAAAGAAGGCGACAGTTTTACGCTGACCACAAAAGAAATAGAAGGTACGGCAGAAATATCTTATGTTAATTATGCCGGCTTGCCGGAAGAACTGGAACCGGGCAACGCTATTCTGCTTTCAGACGGGCTGCTGGCTTTGGAAGTAACTGCCGTTGATGTTGCAGAAGGCAAAATTTATACTAAAGTAGTGCACGGCGGCGAAATCAGTTCGCGCAAACGTGTTGCCTGCCCAGGCGTAGAATTAAAACTGCCGTTTTTATCCGAGCAGGACATCAGCGATATTACCTTTGCGGCAGAACTGGGTATGGATTATGTTGCTGCATCGTTTGTGCAAAAAGCTGATGATGTCCTGGCAATACGCAGAGTGTTGGAGCAGTGCGGTTCGCAGATGGGCATTATTTCCAAAATTGAAAATCATGCCGGCGTAAAAAACATTGAAGAAATAATTGCCGTTTCTGACGGCGTTATGGTAGCGCGCGGCGATTTGGGCGTTGAAATACCGGCAGAAGTTGTGCCGCTGGTGCAGAAGGATATCATCCGCAGCTGCAACAGGGCGGGCAAACCTGTTATTACCGCAACGCAGATGCTTGAAAGCATGATTAACAGCTACCGTGCTACCCGTGCAGAAGCAAGCGATATAGCCAACGCCATTTTTGACGGCACCGATGCGATTATGTTAAGCGGCGAAACTGCTTCCGGCAAATATCCGCTTGAAGCGGTGCGCACCATGGCTAAAATTGCCGAACAAACAGAAACTGCGCTTGATTATGCTAAAATTTTCAAAAATAAAGGCATTGGTGAACGCATCCATTCTACGGAAGCCATCAGCCATGCAACAGTACAGATTGCCCATGAACTTGCCAGTGATGCTATTGTAAGCGTTACCGAATCCGGCTTTACAGCCCGTATGCTTGCAAAATACCGTCCGGAAGCCGGTGTTATCGGCGTATCGCGGCATCCGCAAAGTGTAAGGCGTATGCAGCTTTATTGGGGAGTATGCCCGGTTTTGGGTCCATGGAGCGAAAATACTGACGAACTTATTGAAGAATCGCTGGCGTGTGTAAAAAAACACGGTTATATTAAAGACGGCGATAATGTTATAGTAACCGCGGGCGTGCCGGTTGGCCGCAGCGGAACCACCAATCTTATCAAGGTAGTAACTATGAGCAAAAAACTTGTCAGCGGTGTTGGCATTGGTTTGCAGTCCATTACAGGCATTGTACGCAAATGTGCCAAACCGGAAGATTTTACAACTAAATTTAAAGCCGGAGATATTCTTGTTGTCGGCGTTCTGCCTGATGAAGCAGGCAAATACGCAGCGGCTGCCGGCGCTATTATTGCCGAAGAAGGCGGGCTTACTTCTACCGCGGCCATTGTTGCCGTTGGGTGCGGCGTGCCTGCCATTGTAGGAGCTGCCGGTGCAATGCAGGCGCTGCAGGACGGTGCTACCGTTACGGTTGATACCGTAAGCGGCATTGTATATGAAGGCACCAGTAATATTATGTAAGCAGAGGTTTTGAAATGGCAGCCGAAAGCGGACTGGAAAATTTAAAAACTGAATGTATTGCGGCATTGCGTAACAGCGATGAAGATGCTTTTGAAACATCTGTTGTAAAATTGCAGGAATATACGCCGGATGATTTGCAGTTTAAAATGGAAACGCTCGGTCTTTTGGCCTGTCTGGCATTAAAGCAAAATTGCCGCCGCAGTGCGCTGAAAGCGCTGAATTTGCTGGCGGTGTGTTCGCTGGATATTGCACCGGGTGATGCCGAAGCAGAAGGCGTATTTTTGCGCAACCTGCATTTTGCTGCTGTAATGGCGGCGCGCACGCATGATAAAGATATTTTTGCGGCGGCGGTTTCCAAACTGGCTGTGCGTTATGCCAAAACCGGTTATGTTAAGGAAAACACCGAAGCTTTTGTAAATCTTTTAACGGCACTAATGTTTACTGCTGCAGACCGCCGTTATACCGATGTGCTGCCGATGCTGAAATGGATGAGCATGCGCCTGTGCCGCAACGAAGCCGTTGGCGAAGATATACTGCTGCCGTTTCTGCGTGAATGGGCGTGCCTGGCAGCGCAGGCTGCAAGACGCGATTGGCAGGAAGTTGCAGCACAGCTTTTAAACGGTTTGTTCTACTTTTTGCTTAAACAAAACAGCTTTGCATTAACACGCAGCTTACTGTTATATGTAATGATGCATATGCAGATGTATGCAGCGTGGGACGGAGCCGAAAAGACCTTTAAAACTTATGCTCCGGTGCAGAATATGTCGCTGCTGCTGTTAAGCCGTGCCGTAAAACAGCCGGATAAAAAACTGCGTATAGATACTGTTCGCCTTTTGCTGCGCACATGGCGCGATTTTATCGCTGCCGCTGCAAGGCAAACCATGCAGGACGAAATGGAATTATATCAAAAATGGTTTGCCTATGGAGCGCAGGCTGCAAGCGATAAATACAAAAAACGCTGCCGTTTGCTCATCCAACTTACGCTGGGATATTGGGCAGGGCAGCAGCCACGAACCAGTAAAAAACAAATTAAATACTTAAAAAATATTTTTGAGCCGGACCTTGTAAAAGATAAATATTTGCAGCTTTTACAGGATGTGCGTTAAAATTAACGGGCAGTTTGTTAAATAACTGCCCGTTTTGTATAATCTGTGTAAAATTTAGGCTTAAAGAGAAGTTTGACTTACTGCAAATGGTATAATTAAAATAATTGGACATTTG
>USHB01000166.1 GCA_900554395.1 uncultured Phascolarctobacterium sp. | reverse complement strand
CAGCCAGCCTTCGGTATCTTTAATTGTAAACGGCAAATAATAAAAACAACACCCCACGCTTTTGTTAGCATAAGCGTGGGGTGTTGTTTTGTTTGGGTAATTTTTGTTAAAAAACCGTATTACAGTTCAGTTCCGTCTGCCAGGTAAACAATTTTTTCTTTGGCGGCGTTGGCAACTGTTTCGCCTATAAAGCCGCGTTTAACCATGGTATCAAGCACTAAGTGCTGACGTTTTTTGCAGCCTTCGGGGTTTTCGTAAGGGTTAAGTGCCGATGGCGCATAAGGCAGCGAGGCGATAATGGCACATTCGGCAAGGTTCATATCGGCAGGCGCTTTGCCAAAGTAGCTGCGTGCGGCGGCGGTAAAGCCGGTGGCGCCGTTGCCAAAATAAGTTGTGTTAAAATACATTTCCAAAATCTGGTCTTTGCTGAACTTGTCTTCAAGCATTAAAGCGAACATTACTTCATAAACCTTGCGGCTCATAGTCTGTTCCTGGCTTAAAAACATATTTTTGGCAAGCTGCTGCGTTAAGGTGCTGCCGCCCTGTACAATTTCGCCGGCGTAGATATTTACAAAGGTAGCGCGTAAAATGCCGTCCAGCGCAACTGCTCCGTGGCGGTAAAAATCGTGGTCTTCAATAGCTACCAGTGCTTGCTGCATGGCGGTAGGTATTTCCGGCAGCGGCGTCCATTCCATGCCTGCGGTACGCTCTTTAACGGTGTTTTCTATGGTAAAGAGCATAAACATTTTTTGCAGCGGGTCGGGCCATGTGCTGCGTTCCGGCAGGTATGGCAAAAGCTGCATTAAAGTGCTTTCTGTTTCTTTATTGCCTGTGTTTTGCGGTTTGGGTTCTGCCTGCTGTGTTTGCTGCTGCGGAACCGGCATTTTGTTATCTGTATCATTACCGGCACTGTTTGGGTAATACATAAACAAACCGGTTACAACAGCCAGTACCAATAATAATTTAATTATTTTTCCCATAATAACCTCACTCATTTCCTTATATAATATTTTACCAAATTTCTGCTGTCTGTAAAATTTAAAAATTAAACTTTTTATATCTTTTTTTCTGAAAAAGTTTTGAAAAAGCGATAGTAAAGTAGTACAATTATAAATAATAATGGGGGCGTGTTTTCTTTTGCGGAAAACGCTGCCGAAATTAAAAAAATCTTAAAAATACTATTGATTAATTATACATATAAGTTGTATAATTATAAATCATGACTTTGAAGGAGGTTCGATATGAAAGCAAGTGTTATCGGTGCGACCGGTTTTGCCGGTGCGGAACTGCTGCGCCTTTTGGACGGGCATCCGCAGGCTGAACTGGCTTATATTACGTCCGAAAGCAGTACCGGCGAAGATATTGCGGCTATGTATCCGCATTTGCGCGGGCGCATTGACAAAAAGCTGGTATCTATGAATGACCTGCAAGAAATTGCAGCGGGCAGTGATGTGATTTTTATTGCGCTTCCGCACGGGCATGCCATGAAGATTGGCAAACAACTGCGCGGCAGCGGCGTTAAAATTATAGATTTGGGCGGCGATTACCGTTTTAAAGATGTAAAAGTGTTTGAAAAGTGGTATAAAGTGCCGCATGCAGACCCGGAGGCTAAAGCAGTTTACGGGCTGACGGAACTTTACCGCACGAATGTTGCCGGGGCAGAACTGGTGGCGAACCCGGGCTGCTATACAACGTGCAGCATTCTGGCATTGGTGCCGCTTTTAAAAGCCAGCTTAATTGAAACCAAAGGCATTGTGGTGGATGCCAAATCAGGCACTACCGGTGCCGGGCGCGGGCTTAAACTCGGCAGCTTGTACTGCTCCGTTAATGAGAACTTCCATGCTTACGGAGTGGCAAGCCACAGACATACGCCGGAAATTGAACAGATTTATTCCGAATTTGCCGGGGAGGATGTTGTAATTCAGTTTACGCCGCATTTGCTGCCGGCAGACCGCGGCATTTTGGCAACCTGCTATGCCATGTTAAAACCCGGTGTTGCCGATGCTGATATTGAAAAAGCGTTTAACGATATGTACGGCGGTGAATTTTTTATCCGCCTGCTCGGCAAGGGCGGCTGCCCGGAAATTAAAAACGTCCGCGCTTCCAATTATGTAGATATTGGCTGGCAGACGGATGCACGCACCGGCAGGGTAATTGTTATGAGCGCTTTGGACAACCTTGTAAAAGGCGCTGCTGGCCAGGCTGTGCAGAATATGAATGTAATGTTTGGGCTGGATGAAACCATGGGGCTCCGCCAGCTTCCTGTATATCCTTAAGAGGGGGAATTTTAATGAAGAAAATTGACGGTTGGGTTACAACGCCGCAAGGCTTTTTGGCTGCTGGCGTTAAGGCCGGCATTAAAGCCAGCGGCAACCACGATGTAGCCGTAATTTACAGCACTGTTCCGGCTGCAACCGGCGCGGTGTTCACGCAGAATAAAATGTGTGCGGCACCGGTGCTTGTAAGCCGCAAGGTAGCAGCAAAACCTTATGCGCAGGCTATTGTGGTAAACAGCGGCTGCGCTAATGCCTGCACCGGCGAACAGGGCTTGAAGGATGCCGAAGCAATGCAGGCGCAGGCAGCAGAGCTTCTGGGTGTTGATAACGATGCGGTTTATGTTTGCAGCACCGGCGTTATCGGGCATTTTATGCCTATGGATAAATTGGCGCAGGGCATCAGCGATGCTGTGGACGCTATGGACGAAAGCGAAGGCGAAAGCTGCGCTATGGCGATTCAGACTACCGATACTTTTATTAAACATGCAGCTTATGAATTTGAACTGGGCGGCAAAACCGTAAAAATTGCAGGCATAGCCAAAGGCGCAGGGATGATTCATCCCAATATGGCAACAATGCTTACTTTTTTAACTACGGATGCCGCTGTTGCACCGGACGTTTTAAAACGTGCCGTTAAAGCTGCTGCTGATAAATCATTTAATATGGTTGTTGTTGACGGCGATACCAGCACCAATGACAGCATGATTGTGCTGGCCAACGGCCTTGCCGAAAACGAAATTATTTTGAGTGAAGAACATCCGGATTACCCGGCATTTTTTGAAGCGTTGCTGGCATGTGCTCAGGACCTTGCCAAAATGATTGCCCGCGACGGCGAAGGCGCAACCAAGTTTTTGGAAGTTAATGTGTGCGGCGCGGCAACCTGGGATGAGGCTAAAACCGCAGCAATGGCAATAGCCAAATCTCCGTTGGTAAAAACAGCGTTTTTTGGCAAAGACCCTAACTGGGGACGCATTGTCTGCGCGGCAGGGTACAGCGGAGCGCAGATGCTGCCGGATAAGGTAAACCTTGAGATTGGCGGCGTGCGCCTTGTTGAACATGGCATGAACTGCAACGTTCCGTTGGAAAACTTGAAAGATATTATGGAACAGCACGACATCAGCATGAAAATTGACCTTGGCGCAGGCAGCGAAGAAGCTACTGTATGGACGTGTGATTTCAGCTATGAATATGTTAAAATAAATGGTGAATATCACACCTGATATTAAAAGCATTTTATTAACGGCTTTTGCCGATAACAGGAGGAATAATCAATGTTACGTAATGAAGAAATCAAAATTTTAGTGGAAGCGCTTCCTTATCTGCGTGATTTCAAAGGCAAGACCGTAGTTGTAAAATATGGCGGCAACGCAATGCTTAACGATGATATTAAAAACAAAGTTCTGCAGGATATTATCTTTTTGAAATGCGCCGGCCTGCGCCCTGTTGTTGTACACGGCGGCGGCCCGGAAATTACCGCACAAATGGTTAA
>USHB01000165.1 GCA_900554395.1 uncultured Phascolarctobacterium sp. | reverse complement strand
GGCTTATCCGTGCCATAAGGAGCAGGACGATAACTATCTGCGCATCGTACCCGGGATGTATCCGGATCTTTTGCGCGATCTGGATACAGAGGACGATGGTGCGGACAAAAAATATCTGACAAATGGAATACATGGGTTGGTTACTATCGTGAAAAAGAAACTACAAGTTTGTTCGATTTAGACCAGCCGGATATGGAACGCGAACTGCGCAACGGTATCAGTTATAAACCAGATGACAGAAATACTTTTACCGTTGTAAACCGTTATGATATGGGGCTGCATCAAAATTATGAAACAACTTATACTTGGCAGCACCGTTTCTGCTGCTGGGCAATCAGTTTGGAGTATGAACAGGAGCATTTTGACGGCGGCGACAGGCAGCTGAACATCCGCTATGAATTCCTGAACTGGTAATGAGGTGACTTATGGATATTATTAAAGAGCGTTTTGCTGAACATATCGCACTTGCGCAAAAAGTAGCAGAAAGCAGCATCATGCAGCAGGTGGAAGAAGCTGCAACTATTATCAAAAAAGCACTGGCAGACGGGCATAAAGTACTGTTCTGCGGCAACGGCGGCAGTGCTGCCGACAGCCAGCATTTGGCGGCAGAGTTTGTGGGGCGTTTTCAAAAAGAACGTAAGGGTATTGCCGGCATTGCATTGACGGTAGATACTTCCATTCTTACTGCTGTTGCCAATGATTATGGTTATGACCGTGTATTTTCCCGCCAGGTAGAGGCCTTGGGACAGCCGGGCGATGTTCTAGTAGGTATTTCTACCAGCGGTAACAGCAAAAACGTGCTGGCTGCTGTTGCAGAAGCCAAAGCTAAAGGCATGAAATGTATTGGCATGACGGCAGAGGGCGGCGGCAAAATGAAAGATGAATGCGACATCTGCATTGCTATTCCCTGCCCGGTAACAGCACGCGCACAGGAAATGCATATTTTAATCGGACACATTATTTGCGAACTTGTGGATGGTGAGTAAATGTCACAGTTAAGCTGCACCAATTTTTTGGCAGAAAAAATACAACAATTAAAAATTGCCGTTATCGGCGATGTTATGCTGGACCGCTATTTTTATGGTGAGGTTAAGCGCATTTCGCCGGAAGCACCGGTGCCTGTCAACAAGGTAACACGCATTACTTCCGTGCTGGGCGGAGCAGCCAATGTGGCTGCCAACCTTGCTCATTTGGAATGCAAAGTATATGTCGGCGGCGTAACCGGCGATGATGAAAACCGTCATTTGCTGGAAAAAATAATGGAAGAAGCCGGCATTGATTACAGCGGGTTGATAAAATCGGACAAGCGTTCTACTATAACCAAAATGCGTATTTTGGGCGCAAAACAGCAAATGCTGCGCCTTGATTTTGAAGAAGTTGGCGATTTGTTTGAAGATGAAACAGAACGTCTTTCCAAATGGCTACTGGCATTAATTGGTAACGGTTTAGATGGTATTGCCATTTCTGATTATGCAAAGGGAGTTTGTTCGCATAACTTTTTGCAATGGGTAATCAGCACGGCTAACGAACATAAAATTCCGGTGCTGGTTGACCCGAAAGGCGCGGACTGGACCAAATATAAAGGCTGTACTTTTATTACGCCAAACTTGAAAGAAATGTGCGAAGCCGCGCATGAAACTGTTGCCAATGAGGATGAATCTGTACTGCGTCTGGCGCGTGCTGCTGCGCAAACTTATCAAATCAAAAATGTAGTCGTTACACGCAGTGAAAAAGGCATGACCCTTGCAGGACAGCATGGTTTGGTAGTTAATGCCCCGGCAACTGCGCTTGATGTTTTTGATGTATCAGGTGCAGGCGATACTGTTGCGGCAACTCTGCTTGCCGGTGCGGCAGGCGGCCTTGATTTACATGATGCCGTTTACATGGCTAACCGTGCCGCAGGCATTGTAGTTGGCAAGGTTGGCACATATCCTGTTCACCGTGATGAACTTTTAAAAGACCTGCTCAGCGAACAGCGCAAAGAAGGTTACGGCTACCGCACTTTAAGCTGGCAGGAAATTGAATCGCTTGCCAATACATGGCGGGCCTGCGGAGAAAAAATTGTTTTTACCAACGGCTGTTTTGACATTTTGCATGTCGGGCATGTATCTTATCTGGAACAGGCTGCGCGCTTAGGCAAGCATCTCATTGTCGGTTTAAATACGGATGCTTCCGTAAAACGACTGAAAGGCGAAACCAGACCGCTGAACCATGAACTGGACAGAGCACGCGTGCTGGCAGCGCTGGCATGTGTCGATGCCGTAGTGCTGTTTGACGAAGATACGCCTACTGAACTTATAAAGAAAATCCGCCCCGATATTTTGGTTAAGGGCGGCGATTATAAACCAGAAGAAGTCGCAGGGCGGGAATACGCCGGCGAAGTACAGATTATTAAATTTGAAGACGGTTATTCCACAACCGGGCTTTTGGAAAAAGTGGCACAGCTTGTAAAGGAGGGCAAATTATGATTATTGTAACCGGCGGCGCCGGATTTATCGGCAGCAACATTGTAAAAGGATTGAATGAACGCGGACGTGACGATATTTTAGTTGTCGATAACCTTACCAACATGGTTAAATTTAAAAACATCCAGGGCTTAAAGGTTATGGATTATATGGATAAGATTGATTTTGCCGAAGCTCTGAAAGCAGGCAAATTTGCCCATGAAAAAATTGACGTTATTTTCCATGAAGGCGCATGCAGTGATACAATGGAATACAACGGCAAATATATGATGCAGAACAATTTTGAATATACCAAAAACCTGATGCATTTTGCCATGGACAGAAAAATTCAGATGATTTACGCATCTTCCGCTTCCACCTACGGCAGCGGCGCACATGGTTTCAGCGAAAAACCGGAATGCGAAGAAGCCCTGAACGTCTATGCTTTTTCCAAACTGTTTTTTGATAATTATGCCCGCCGTTATTTTGACAAAATGGACAGCCAGCTTGTAGGACTGCGTTATTTCAACGTTTATGGCCCGCAGGAAAACCACAAAGGCAAAATGGCATCTATGGTATACCAGATGTACAACCAGTGGAAAGCCGAAGGCAAGGTAAAACTGTTTGAAGGCATTGACGGCTACGGCAACGGTGAACAGACCCGCGACTTTATTTATGTTAAAGACGTTGTTAAGGTTAACTTCTTCTTCTGGGATCATCCGGAACTGCGCGGCGTTTACAACTGCGGCACAGGCCACGCACATACCTTCAACACTTTGGCTAAAGGCGTGCTGAAGCATTTTGGCAGCGGTACTTTGGAATATATTCCATTCCCGGACGTTCTGCGCGGCAAATATCAAAGCTATACCCAGGCCGATCCGACAAAACTTTTGGAAGCAGGCTATGACGGTGGCTTTACCGATGTAGATGAAGCAGTTGCTGAATACTGCGCACTTTTGGATAAAACCGGCGGGTACTACACCTATGAAGCTTAAAGCCGCATTTTTTGACCGTGACGGCGTTTTAAACGTTGATAAATCTTATCTGTACAAAATTGAAGAACTTGAATGGGTTAACGGCGCCAAAGAAGCACTGGCATATTTAGCTCAAAAAGGTTATACAATTTTTGTGGTAACAAACCAAAGCGGCATTGCCCGAGGTTATTATACGGTTGCTGATATGGAAAAGCTGCATAGTTTTATGGCGCAGGAAATAGAGGCAGCAGGCGGAAAAATCGAAAAGTTTTATTACTGTCCGCATCTGCCCGGCGGAAAGGTGGCAGAATTTGCTGTTGAGTGCGATTGCCGCAAACCGAAGCCGGGGCTG
>USHB01000164.1 GCA_900554395.1 uncultured Phascolarctobacterium sp. | reverse complement strand
CCGAGAATTTTTTCAAATTCCGATAAATTAATATCGTTTGCAGCTTTGGTAAAGACGGCGATAACGGGCAGTTTTTTTGCTTTGATGCGTTCAAGTAGAGCGGTATCTTCTTTATCCGGACCCAGCGTGCTGTCGATAACAAGTACAGCTATATCGGTTTTATTAAGCACCTGCACGGCTTTTTCCACGCGCATGGCGCCAAGCTCTCCTTCGTCGTCGATGCCCGGTGTGTCTATAATCATTACCGGGCCGAGAGGCAGAATTTCCATTGCTTTATATACCGGGTCTGTTGTTGTGCCTTTGGTATCGGATACAATGGCAAGGTTTTGCCCAGTAATGGCGTTAATCAGGCTTGATTTGCCTGCGTTGCGTTTGCCGAAAATACCTATATGCGTGCGTTCTGCCGATGGTGTTGCGTTTAAATCCATAATAATGCCTTTCTTTAAAAAATAAGCACTGCATTACGCAGTGCTTTTGTGTTTATTTTACAAGTTCCAGACGCGGGTTAGGCAGGTGTTTGCGTCCTGCTTTGGCACATTCTTTGCCGTCTACCATAACAATATCGGCGGTAAAGTTAATGTTGCCGTCAAACAGGCTGCTGCCCACGGCGTAAGTGTCAACCGGCACGCCAAGCGCTTCAAATTCTTTAATGCGCTGCGGGTTAAAGCCGCCGGAAACAATAATTTTTACGTGGTTGAAGCCTTCAGCGTCCAACGCGCGGCGCACGTTCCAGACAAGTTCTTTGCATACGCCGGTGGGGTTAAACATGCCAAGCTGGCCAAGCAGGCTTTTATCCACCATGGTGCCGCTGGTATCAAGGCGCACGCCTGCAAGGTTTTTGCCTAATTTACGGGCAACGGCAAGCGCAGTGTTTACGCAGTCGTTGTTAAAATCAACCAGTGCAATGCGGGCAATTTTGGGGTTAACGTATTTATCGAATGCAGCGGTTGCGGCAACGGTATCGCCTTTGTAAGATGCAATTAAGGCGTGGGGAATGGTGCCAAGTCCTTTGCCGCCGCTTGCCAATGCGTTGGCATCAGTGGAAAAACCTTTAATACCGCCGATTTTGGCAGCGTAGCCGTCACATTCCTGGGTTTGCCAGGTATCGTAACGCGCGGGGAAGAACAGCACCTGTTTGCCGTTGGCTGCTTCCACGGTGCGGCGCACATTGGTGGCAATGCGGCTCTGGCGTGCCAGAATGCCCAGGTAAATTGTTTCTAAATGTGCAAAGTCGGCAAGGTCGCCTTCAATAGTCATTAAAGTTTCCCAGGGTTCAACTTCGTCGCCGTCATGCAGGGCGTGAATGGTAATGTTTTCCGGATTGTGGGCGCAGGTTTTTATAAGCGCAATGCACTCATCAATGCCGCATACAACAACTTTTTCACGGGTAAAAACCTGCATCATCACACGGGGATGGTGATTATCGCCGTTTAAAATTTCCTGCGTGCGCAGAAAATAAGCGTCGGAATAATAACCAGCCTTAATTTTTTCTACAGGAAAATGAAAATGTTCAACAGGTAATCTTTCTTGCATAAATGCCTCCAATAAAATTTACAAACATAAAATTATGTTTAATTTCTTTACTAATTGCTATTTATGATATATTATTTTGATAACAGGTTCAAGTTATTTCACAAAAAATTTTCTATGAGGTTTGTTAAATGTCTTTAACGGCTCAAAAATATACAGTGCTTTTGCTTTCGGCGCCGCTCGGCAGCGGGCATAAAATGGCGGCGGAAGCGCTTGAAGAAGCATTCAGAAAACATGATAACGTAAAAGTTGTTAACGGCAGCGCCTTTGATTTCTTCCCTAAATGGCTGGGCAATATTATTCTTGGCGGCTATATAGGCATATTAAAGCATGTGCCAAAGCTGTACGATATTGCGTACCGCTGGAGCAACACCGGCAACGACAGTTTATGGCTGCGCGATTTTTTGAACATGCTGCTTTCGTATCTTGCGCAGGGATTTATAAAGAAAACGGCACCGGATGCCGTAATTGTAACGCACCCAACTCCGGCAGGAGTGATGACGCAGTACAAACGCCGCTGCGCGCCCGGTTTGTGGGTTGGCGCGGTTATTACCGATTTTAATTTTCACCATTGGTGGATTTATAAAGGACTTAACGCTTATTTTACGGCCGATGCCGATATTGAAGTGCCGCCGGAATTAGGCATACCCGCCATTGCTACTGGCATACCGATACGCGAGGCTTTTAATGCGCCGTTTGAGCGCGATAAATGGCGTGAACGCCTTGGTTACGCCAAAAATGATACGCTGTGCCTTGTAATAGGCGGTGGCGACGGCCTGTTGCCGATGCCTGAACTTTTGCGGGCGCTTACAGCCCATTGCGATGTGCAGGGCTTGAAAATTGCCGCTGTAACAGGGCATAATGCCGAACTTGCCGAACGGCTGAAAAAAATGGCGCTGCCCAATGTAATGGTGCTTGATTTTATAGCCGAACTGCCGCAGCTTCTGCGCAGCGCGGATATTGTAATAAGCAAGGCAGGCGGGCTTACTTCCGCCGAAACGCTTGCCATCGGTACGGAATATATTTTGTATGACCCGCTGCCGGGGCAGGAAGTGCGCAACGCGGAATATCTTTGCGGAAAGTGCGAAGCGCATATTGCCGCTACGCCGCAGGAAGTTTGCAGCTTTGTAAAAAAATATGCGGAACTTGATACAGAAGAAAAAAACAGGCTGCGCCGCCGCAGGCGCGAGGTTTACGGCAAGCCTTTTGCCGCCGCCGCCGTGGCCGGTTTTGTGTTAAAAACATTAGACGGGCTTGACAGCAAATGATTTAACCATTATAATGAAGCGAATTTGCGGATACATTATTTTGGGGTGTGTTGTTTGGAAAAATATTATCTGGCAGCGCTGTATGCCGCTTTTGGCACACGCAGCGCAGGCCTGATGGATATGGCGGCAAAATTTAAAAACGCCGCCGAAGCATATATGGCTCCGCCTGAATTATGGCGTGAAGCCGGATTGAATGAAAAAGAAATTACAAAATTTATTGCCAGAAGGGATTTTGATTATCCGAACTGGCTTAAAAACTTTTGCGAGGCAAATGGTGTAATGGTTTTAACGCCGCAGGATGAGCAGTATCCTTACAGCCTTACACAAATTGCCTCGCCGCCGCAGGTGCTTTATGTAAAAGGCAGCCTGCCGGATTTACGGGGCAGCATCGGCATTGTTGGCTCGCGCGAAGCCTCCGGTTACGGTTTAAAAGCTGCAGGCGTTTTTGCGGCAGACCTTGCCGCCGCAGGTGTTACCATAGTAAGCGGCGGTGCCAAAGGCATTGATACGGCGGCGCACCGCGGAGCACTTGCCGCAGGCGGTGTTACGGTTGCCGTTTTGGGCTGCGGCATTGATATAGCTTATCCGGCTGCAAATAAAGCGTTATTTAACGCAATTTGCACCAGCGGCGCACTTGTTAGCGAGTTTCCGCCGGGAACGCCGCCCAAGGCGCATAATTTTCCGGCGCGCAACCGTATTATTAACGGCATGACGCAGGGCATACTTGTGGTAGAGGCCGCTAAAAAGAGCGGTGCCATGATTACTGCCGAATATGCAATGGATGAAGGGCATGATGTTTACTGTGTACCCGGCAGTATTTTCCTTCCTACAAGCATCGGCTGCCACAGCCTTATAAAAAGCGGCGCGCAGCTTGTTGATAAACCGGAAGACATACTGGAAAGCATAAAAATATCTGCAAAGCCGCAGCAGACGGCGTTATTTAATAATGAAGAAAACAATGAGCTTGATGATAATGCGAAAGCAGTTTTAAAAGTTTTAAGTTTTGAACCTCTTTCGCTTGATGA
>USHB01000163.1 GCA_900554395.1 uncultured Phascolarctobacterium sp. | reverse complement strand
AAACTGTCCGCATGCCAGTCCGAGCAGCATCGCCGTTAGGCTTAACTGCACCTCTGCGTCAGATGCGGCAAAATCCCTGCCGATAAGAGGAAACGCAGAAACGTAGCCGTCAATGCTCAGCGGCGGAATGGCGGATAAAGCGCCTAAAAAGAGCGCCATTTTCAGTTGTCCAGTCATAAACCCACTCCTTAAAATTTGTAACCGGTTCTACTGCCATAATAACTAAAATGTGCGCCGGTTGTCAAAAGCGGTAACTGCGGCAAATATGGCATAATAGTGGATAATTGCAGGTACAGCTTAAAACATTTGCATTAAACTTTTGCAAATAAAGGCAAATGCTGCCATGCTTGCAAAAATAAAAAATCCGCAGCGGCGGAGATAAAAAAGAGCGGCTGCGGCAGTGTAATTTATAAATTTGGCTTATAAAAGAGAAACAGCGCTTGCAGGGGATTAGTGCAAGCGCCATTCTCTAGGAAAGCTGTTTATGATGAATTTGATGGGAAGGGTTTTGCAAGTTCTCACTTGCTATGCTTTTATTATACACATAAATTGTGACAAACAAATAGACTGGATTTGAACAGTTTGTGAAAAAACTACCACTAAATAAATATTTACCATTCAGGATAAAATTAATGTCATTGTTATTTTTTATTTTTGAGAGTTTTTGTTGCAGCTTTGGCTTTTTTATCTTTTACGCCGCAGTAAATAAAGGCGGCCAGTGCTAGCAGGAAGAATATCAGGCTTGTTGCCTGCGCCGATTTTAAACCGAACATAAAAGGTTCAACATAATCGCCGCGGAGCATTTCCAGCCCGAAGCGCACTGCGGAATAAAGCATGACATACAGGCACATTACCTGTCCTTTGGCGTGTCCGTAAGCGCGGAAAATTAACAGCAGCGCAAAAATAACAACGTCAAGCTGTCCTTCCCAGATTTCGGCAGGCCATAATGGCTGGTCCCCATAGGTTTTGTGTGCCAGCGTGCCGGCGGGGTATAAAATGCCGAAGTTGCCGCCTGTCGGCGTGCCGAACGCATCGCCGTTTAAGAGGTTTGCCATACGCCCGATTGCCTGCCCGATGAGAATGGAGGGCGTTACAATATCGGCAAAGGCAACCCAGTCTATATTGTGGCGTTTGCAGTACCAAATGCCGGTTAAAACGCCTGCAATAACGCCGCCCTGCACTGCCATGCCGCCCTGCCATACAAAGGGGATTTCCAAAAGGTGGTGCTGGTAATAATCCCAGTCAAAAAAGAATACATCCCACAGGCGTGCGCCGATAAGCCCGGCAAAGCCGCCGTAAATGCCGATGTCGATAACATGTTCGTGCCAGCGCCCGTCCTGCTTGGCCAGAAAATAGGCAACGCCGGTCGCTAAAAAAATGCTCATGCATAAAACCAGTCCGTACATACGGATGGGAAAATCACCGATATAAAAAAGATACTGATGCATAATGACCTCCTGCTCGTAATAAAAAGCGTTGCTATTATTGTAGCACAAGTAAAAATAAAAGGCTATCTGCAAATTCCTACAAAAAAAGTATGGAATTAACGGCGCACCTATGTTATAATGGTAACGCAGTCAATGCAAATCCTTAAGAAAGAAGGTAAATGAAGTGTTAAAAATAGAGCATTTGTCCGTGGCAGTACGCGGGCGCAAAATACTTAACGATATTAATCTGCATATTAAACCGGGCGAGGTGCATGTGCTTTTCGGGCCTAACGGCACCGGCAAATCCACGCTTATCGGTGCAATTATGGGATTTGACCGTTACGAAATTTTAGAAGGCAAAATTTATTTTAAAGGGCAGGACATTACCGGTATGAGCTGCGATGAAAGAGCAAGGCTCGGCGTTGGCGTAATGATTCAGCGTCCGCCGACGATTCGCGGTCTTTCCCTGCGCAAAATGGTTGAAATTTGCGGCGCAACGCCGGAAGAAACAGAGACCATGGCAAAATGGATGGGCATGGATACCTTCCTTGACCGCAGCGTAAACGATGGTTTCAGCGGCGGCGAATTGAAACGCTGCGAACTTTTGCAGCTTATGGCGCAAAGCCCTGACCTGCTTTTACTGGACGAACCGGAAAGCGGCGTCGATTTGGAAAATATCGCCCTTGTCGGCAAGGCTGTAAATTATATTCTGCATACAGAGCCTTGCGGCGGTGTAGGCTGTGACAGACAGTGCTGCATTAAAAACCAGGGTATGGAACATAATCCGCTTGACAGCAAACGCAGCGGACTTATCATTACCCATTCCGGCCATATTTTAAAATATGTTCCGGCAAGCCACGCCCATATTCTTTATGAAGGGCAGATGACCTGTGCCTGCGGCGACCCGTTGGATGTTTTGAACTGCATCGGGCAGGCAGGCTACGAAACTTGCGTAAGACGCGGCAAATGTGAGGTGAAAAAATAATGAATAACGAAAAACTTACGGCAGCACTTGATAAAAAAGCCATGTATGGCAATGATATAGATTTAAATGCCTATGACGATAATAACGAAGCGCGTGTAAACAGTGTGGACGAACTTTCGCAGGCAACGCGCGACCGTTTGGAATATGTCGGTATTGAAACCGGCACCGCGGAAGAAGAAAACCGCAGCGCATCTTTTGTGCAGCTTGATAACAACGCGGTTGAGATAAAAGTAAAAAAACAGACCCCACTTGAACTGATGAGCACCGGCAAAGCAGCAGAAAAGTATCCGGAACTGGTAGAAAAATACTGGTGGAAGGCTGTGCAGCCCGATACCGATAAATATACTGCCAAAACTGCACTTGAAAAAGAGCAGGGCTACTTTATCCGCGTGCGCGCAGGCGAAAAAATTGCTGTGCCTTTGCAGGCTTGCATGTGCATCAGCCATGACCAGCAGCTTCAGCATGTGCATAATGTAATTATTATTGAAGATGGCGCGGAACTGAGCATTATTTCCGGCTGCACTTCCGCGCACGAAGTTGAAAACGGCATGCATATCGGCATCAGCGAAATGTATATCGGCAAAAATGCCAAATTGAGCTTTACCATGATTCACAGCTGGGGCGAGAATGTAATTGTGCGCCCGCGTACTGTGGCTATGGTAGAAGAAGGCGGACAGTATATTTCCAACTATGTTTCCATTGAAAAAGCCAAAGATGTGCAGATGTACCCCACAGTGCATTTGAACGGCAAAGATGCTGTGGCACGCCTTAACTCCATTCTGGTAGCGCCGGAAGGCTCGCACCTTGATATTGGCGGCAGAGTTGTGCTGAACGCCGAAGGCTGCAAGGCAGAATCCATTACCCGTACCATTTCTACCGGCGGTGAAGTTATTAACCGCGGCTGTATGATTGGCAAGGTAGAAGGCGTCCGCGCTCATCTTGAATGTGACGGCCTGATGCTGAGCAACAAGGGTTATATTTATGCCATCCCTGAACTTGATGCGCAGACCGGCAATGCCGAAATGAGCCATGAAGCTGCGGTAGGACGCATTAACCCGGAAGAAATTGAATACCTTATGGCGCGCGGCATGAGCGAGGACGATGCAACGGCAACGATTGTGCGCGGCTTCCTCAATGTTAATATTGAAGGATTGCCTGACAGCCTGGCGAAAAAGATTGAAGCAACTCTTGACAGCTTTAAATATAGTAAAGGTATGTAAACTTAACTAAATTTAATAAATGCAATAAAATCCTGTACCAATAAAATTTGGTGCAGGATTTTTATTTTTCAAGAAATATCAGCCTGTGTTAAAATATAAAAAACTAACTTTTCGGGGGAATGCAGTTATGGAAAAATATATTGAACTTTTAAAAGCAGGCGGCGCTGATTTGGCAGTAAAAATTAAAGCCGAAACCATTAAAAC
>USHB01000162.1 GCA_900554395.1 uncultured Phascolarctobacterium sp. | reverse complement strand
ACTTGGCGTTAAAAAACAGGATTTGGTCAGCGTTCGCGTGCTGCGCCGCGCTGTTGATGCCAGGCGCAAAAATAATATCGTAATTAACTATCATTTGCTTGCAGAGATAGATGCACCGGCGCGTTTTATTAACCGCCTGCTGCGTGATAAGGATGTAACCCGCTTTACGGAAGAAAAAGCCGAAGCGCCTGTTTTGGGTACGGAAAAAACTGACGCGCGTCCGATTGTTATCGGCGCAGGCCCGGCCGGGCTTGTTGCTGCGCTGGAACTGGCGCGTTACGGCTATAAACCGCTTTTGTTAGAACGCGGCAAAAAAATAGCCGCGCGTGTTGATGACGTGCAGCGTTTTTGGCAAAAGGGCGATTTTAACCCCGAAAGCAATGTACAGTTCGGCGAAGGTGGGGCAGGCACGTTCAGCGACGGCAAGCTGACCACGCGCGTTAATGACCCTGTAATGAATGATATTTTAAAACTGTTTGTGGAAGCCGGTGCGCCGGAAGAAATACTTTGGGAACAAAAGCCCCATGTCGGCACCGATAAGCTGCGCGCAATGGTTTCCGGTCTGAACAAAATGATTTGCAGCCTTGGCGGGGAAATACGCTTTGAAACATGCGCAGCCGATTTTATTGTTGAAAATGGCGCTGTAAAAGGCGTTGTAACGCAAAATGGCGAAAAAATTTACGCACCGGCTGTTATTTTAGCCTGCGGACACAGTGCGCGCGATACTTATGCCATGCTGACAAGACACAAAATTGCCGTTGAGCCGAAAGCCTTTGCCATTGGCGTGCGTATTGAACACCCGCAGGAACTGATTGACCGTGCGCAGTACGGCGAGTTTGCCGGGCACCCGAAACTTGGCGCGGCAGATTATGCGGTTGTATGGCATAATCCGGAAAAAACAAGGACGGCGTATTCTTTCTGCATGTGCCCGGGCGGGCAGGTAGTTGGCGCAGCCAGCGAAACCGGCGGCGTTGTTGTAAACGGCATGAGTATGTACAAACGCGACAGCGGCATTGCCAACAGCGCGCTTGTGGTTAACGTAACGCCGGAAGATTTTGGGCATAGCGCACTTGACGGCGTGGAGTTTCAGCGCAAGTGGGAGCGATTGGCGTTTAAAGCCGGGGGCGGTAATTATTACGCACCGGCGCAGAATTTTAAAACATTTTTAAGCGGCACAACGCCGGATGTGGCAAGCCTTGTTAATGCAAGCTGCCGCCCCGGAATTAAAGCGTGCAGTTTAAATGACGTGCTGCCGGATTATGTAACGGCAACATTGCGCGGCGGCATTAAGGCCTTTGGGCAGCGGCTTGCCGGCTTTGATGACGGCGGCGCGCTTTTAACAGGCGTAGAAACAAGAACAAGTGCGCCTTTGCGTATAGTGCGCGGCGAGGATAAGCAGTCGCTTTCGCACAAGGGGCTGTACCCCTGCGGCGAAGGCGCAGGCTATGCAGGCGGCATTATGAGTGCGGCGCTTGACGGTTATCACGTGGCGCGTGCGGTAATGGCACGCTTTGCGCCGTTTTAATATTGCTAATTTTGTTAAAGACTGCTATAATACTTGCGGCAAATAACTTTAAACTTTACATATAAAATGGAGGTCTTATAATGGCTCGTTTATTCGGTACTGACGGCGTGCGCGGCGTTGCTAACGTGGAACTTACCCCGGAGCTTGCTTTTAAACTGGGGCGTGCGGCCGCATCATACTTCGGCAGGGAAACACGCAACCCCAAAATCATTATCGGGCGCGACACACGCCTTTCCGGCACCATGCTGGAAGCAGCACTTGCGGCAGGCATCTGCTCTGCAGGAGGCAATGCGCATCTGCTGGGCGTAATTCCTACGCCGGCTGTTTCTTATTTAACATCCAAACTGCATGCCAATGCCGGTGCAGTAATTTCCGCATCCCATAATCCTTTTGAAGACAACGGCATTAAATTCTTCTCGCAGACCGGCCATAAACTGCCGGATGCAGTTGAAGACGAAATTGAAGCAATGGTAGCGGCAGAACATGATGCAGCTAAAAATCCGCGCGGTTCATCCGTAGGGCGCGTTATTAACGAAGAAGCCATGGACAAACTTTACATTGACCATGTTGTAAGCAGTGCGCCTACCAAACTGAACGGCTTAAAAGTTGTTATGGATTGCTCCAACGGCGCAAACAGCTTAATTGCGCCGGTTATTCTGCGTACTTTGGGCGCGCAGGTTATTACTATTTTTAACCAGCCTAACGGCATCAACATTAATAACGGGTGCGGCAGCACGCATCTTGAAGCCTTGCAGGCAAAAGTTCTGGAAGAAGGCGCCGATGTAGGCATTGCCAACGACGGCGACGCAGACCGCTGCCTGGCTGTTGACGAAAACGGCAAGGCGCTGGACGGCGACCAGATTATGCTCATCTGCGCTCTGGAACTGATGAAAAAGAAAGAACTGCATGACAATGTGCTTGTAACAACCGTAATGAGCAATGTCGGCCTGCACAAAGCCATGGCAGAACACGGCGGACGCTGCGTAAAAACCAATGTCGGCGACCGTTACGTGCTTGAAGAAATGCTGCGCGGCGGTTACAGCATCGGCGGCGAACAATCCGGGCATATTATTTTCAGCAAATTTGCCAAAACAGGCGACGGCATTTTAACTGCCGTACAGCTTCTTTCCGCAATGGTTAAAAATAACAAACGCCTGTCGGAACTCGGCGCGCTGATGACCAAATATCCGCAAATTCTTTTAAACGTGCGCGTTAAAGATAAATACGGCTGGGAAGAAAATGCCGCCATTAAAGAAGTTATCAAAAAATATCAGGATGAACTGGGCGATAACGGACAGATTCTTGTGCGCGCATCCGGCACCGAGCCGTTAATCCGCATTATGGCGGAAGGCCCTGTGCAGGAACGCCTTGAAAACATTGTTGGAGCCATTGGCGAAGTTGTAACGCACGAGTTAGGCTGATTAAACATTGACCGCATTGTAAAAATATAGTAAAATAAAGTGACTGCAAAGGTGCCGCATGGGACAGCCAGGCCTGTGCGGCACAAAATATATGCAGCAGTAAGCGCAAGTGCCGCCAAGCGGCAGACGAGGCGGAGGTTTATCGAATAGTCAGCGGGTGCCTCCCGGCCGGCTGCGGGCCGAAAGCAGAATGACAAAGCCCCATGGCAACATGGGGGACAAAACATCTGCGGCAGAACTGGCAAATAACCATTTAGGAGGATTTTAATATGTGTGGTATTGTTGGTTACGTTGGCAATGCGCAGGCAGCGCCCTTTTTGCTGGACGGAATGAGCAAGCTGGAATACCGCGGCTATGATTCCGCCGGTATTGCGGTTTATGAAAAGGGCGGCATCCGCGTGGAAAAATGCGTGGGACGCCTTGACGCACTGCGCCACAAACTGGAAGGCAAAATGCCGGAAGGCTGCATGGGTATCGGACATACGCGCTGGGCAACGCACGGGCGTCCGTCCGACCGCAACTCCCATCCGCATACGGATGAAAGCGGCGATTTTGTTGTTGTACACAACGGCATTATCGAAAACTATTTAATGTTAAAAGAACAGCTTATTGCCAAAGGGCATAAATTTGCTTCCGATACCGATACGGAAATTGTGGCACATCTTTTTGCCGAATTTTATGACGGCGATATGGAAGAAGCTGTTAAAAAAGTTTTAAAAACTATTGAAGGTTCTTACAGCCTGGTATTTATGTGCAAGGCAGAGCCGGATAAACTCATCTGCACCAAAAAAGACAACCCGCTTATTATAGGGCTTGGCGAAGGCGAAAACTTTATCGCTTCCGATATTCCGGCAATTATTGCCAAAACCCGCCGCACTTATATTATGAGCGACGGCGAAATTGCCACTGTTGCCAAAGAAGGCGTGTGGGTGCAGGATATT
>USHB01000161.1 GCA_900554395.1 uncultured Phascolarctobacterium sp. | reverse complement strand
CATTACCGTTTTTAACAGGAAGCAACTGTTCTTAATCCGCGTGAGCGTGATGATTTTGACGGTGTGACGATTGATGAAAGCGGTTATGAAGAAACTGGAACTGCCAATAACGGGCGCACGCCCGAATACAGGGAAAGTTATGAATACCGCCGTGAAGAATACGGAACCAACCGCAGGACAGGCCCTAAAATTTATGTAAAAAATATGGGCTGCGGCGGTGGCCTACTTGGCATTTTGCTTATTATCTGCATTCTTATAGCGCTGTTTATTTTCTTTATGCCGCTGTTTATTGTAGTTGCGGCAGTCGGCGTTATTTATTATCTTATAAGCAGTATTTTAGGTGGATTTTAAAACAAAAAAACTGCACTTCCAATCTGTATAAAACAGAAAGGCAGGTGCAGTTTTTATTTTTATATTCTACAAAATTTCATCGCGAACAAGCTGGTTAATCATTTTTTGTTTGCCAAGTACCCAAAGCAGGTCGCCTTTTTCAAATACAAGCGAAATATTGGGGTTTACTATGGTGTAGCTGCCGCGTTCCAGCCCTATAACCAGGCAATGCCATTTGTTGCGTATGTTTGTGGATTTTATGGATTTGCCAAGCAGCGGCGAATGTTTGTCAATACTGATGGCACACGGCATAAAAGCAATATCGCTGCGCCCTTCAGCCTCGTTAATAAGCATAAATTTACGCATGCTTATAGGTGAATCGGTTATTGTTAAGCCAAGGTTTTTGTTGGCAATGGCAGCGTTAAACAATTTAAAATGTGCTTTGGTGCCGATAACAAGCAGCGTTGCGCCTGCGCTGATTGTGAAGCTGGCTCCCGGCATATCGTAAATTTGTTTTGCCGTGGCTGCCTGCAAAACATTACAGCCGTACGATTCGCGCAGTGCCAGGTCTAATAGTGTTTTGCCAATGGTGACGGAATCTTCTTCAACCTTATAATGTGCTAACTGTAAATCTTCATCAACCCAGCCGTAAGGATGGTGCTGTCCTGTTTCTTCTAAGGCTTCGCGGTGTTTGCGCATGTGGCGTTCGTTTAAGTTTACCAAAAAGCGCGATTCCATACGCAGATATTCGCCCATCAGCCAATCGGAAGAAGAAATAAAATATGCGGTAACAAGCGTTGCGGCAGCGGCGAAAATTTCTGCCAAACCTAAAATTTGGGCAAAAACAAAGTAAATAAAACCTGCGGCAACAATTACTTTAAGCAGAATAAAAACTATCAGCGGTATATGGTTGCTGCGTTTTTGGAACCATAATACCGAAAACAGTTCAGGATGGCTGGTGCGGTTAACAAGCACGGCGCGCAAAAGCGGAGCCATGATGATAAACGTCAGCACGGCAGTAATAATATCGGCATAAGGCAGCTTTAAGTTGTTGTGCAGATAACTGCTTAAATAGTATTCTGCAAACAGGGCTATTGCCGTTAAAAGGGTGGTGAAAATCAGCATGCGCGTAAAATATTCTTTTAAAAAGTTGCTCCAATCGGCATTGGCGCCTGTGCTGATATTTTTTTCTGTATAACGGTCAAGCCAGTCATTAACGCGCGCAGGCAGTGCGCGGCGGATAATGCGGTATGCAGGGTCTGCCGCCATAATGCAGAAGGGCGTTGTAAAAGTTGTCATAACCGATACGGCAACGATAATCGGATAGATGAATTCGCTGATAACGCCAAGGCTCATGCCTAGAGAGGCGATAATAAAGGAAAATTCACCAATCTGCGCCAGGCTGAAGCCGCACAAAATAGAAGTTTGCAGGCTTTGCCCGCTGAGCAGTACGCCGCCGGCGGAGAAAATAAGTTTGCCGGTAATGGTAACAAAAATAAGGATAACGATTGGCAGCCAGTATTCCAAAAGCAGTGCAGGGTCAACCAGCATGCCAACAGAAACGAAAAATACTGCGCCGAAAATATCTTTAACCGGCGTAAATAAATGCTCAATTTTTTCAGAATTGGGCGCTTCGGCAATAAGCGAACCCATTATAAAAGCGCCAAGCGCAGCCGAAAAGCCGAGGTGGGTTGCCAGCACTACCATGCCCAGGCATAAGCCGATGGAAGTAACAAGCATGGTTTCGTTGTTCATTAAATTAAGTGAACGTTTGTAAAAAGTCGGTACCAGATAAATGCCCAGTACAAACCACAGCACCAAAAAGAACAGCAGCCGCATAACGCTTGTTAAAAGTTCCGTGCCGGAAATGCCGGCAGAAGCTGCCATGGTAGAAAGCAGTACCATCATAATAATGCCTGCTATATCTTCAACAATTAAAATGCCGAATACCATTTCGGTAAAGCGTTTGCCTTTTAGTTTTAAATCTTCAAAGGCTTTAATGATAATTGTTGTTGAAGACATGGAAAGCATGCCGCCCAAAAACAGGCTGTTCATATGGCTCCATCCCATCAGCATGCCGGTGCCGTAACCAAGAGATAAAAGTCCGGCGATTTCGACAATGGTTGCGATAAAAGCAGTGCTGCCAACCTGTTTAAGTTTGTTAAAACTAAATTCCAGACCAAGTGAGAACATTAAAAAGATAATGCCTATTTCTGACCAGGTGTGGATATTGCCAAAATCAGTTACGGTTGGGAAAAAAGAAAAATGGGGTCCGGTAATGAAACCGGCAACTATGTATCCGAGAACCAGCGGCTGATTGAGTTTTTTAAAAAGAATGGTGGTAATGCCGGCTACAAGCAGAATCATAGCGAGGTCGGAAACAATAGGTGGTAAATGCGCCATCAGAAGTTCCTCCTTAGCGTGTTGACAAGATAAGCGACAAATAAAGCAAAATGATGTATAATATAATAGGTTCAATGTTTGTATGCGGCAGAATATCCGCACAAATATTATACAATGGCATAATGCTTTTTAACAAGAAATATATTTTGGAAATTAATATTAAAAAATACGGAGGCTGACTAATGAATACAGATTTAATTTTGATTAACGGTGAAATTATGAGCAGCAAAGAAGCTGCGATTGATTATAATGACCGCGGGCATCAGTTCGGCGACGGCGTTTTTGAAATTGTGCCCGTCTATAACGGTAAGGTTTTCGGCATGATTCCGCATATGGAAAATTTGTTTACTTCGGTAACGCGCCTTAAAATACCGGCAGTGTATATGGTAGAAGAATTGGTTGAGTTCCATGAAGCGCTGATTAAGGCAACCGGTATGAAAAATGGAGAAATTTATACCCAGGTTACACGCGGCAGCGCACCGTTCAGCCTTGCTTTTCCGGAAATGTCCATTCCGCAGCTTGTAATGCAGCCTGTTTTTACTGACCGCAGCATACTTACTGAATTACAGCATAAAGGCGTAAAACTTTTAACCGAAAAAGATTTGCGCTGGCAGCATTGCGATGTGAACACGCTGAACCGCTTGCCGGAAGTTATGGCGCGCCAGAAAGCTGCTATCAGCGGCGCTTTTGATGCACTTTTTGTGCGCGACGGCAAAATTACGGAAACCACCGAAAGCAGCTTTATGCTGGTAAAAGATGAAGTTTTGTGGACTGCACCGGAAAACGAAAATATTCATAAAAATATTACCCGTAAATTAATTAAAGAACGCATTGCGGCCGATTTAGGCATGCCGGTAGTGGAAAAAGCATTTGACCTTGATTTTGCCATGAAAGCGGAAGAAGCGTTTATCTGCGGTCCGCGCTGTGAAATTATTCCCGTAACTAAAATTGACCGCAAACTGTTGAATAATGGCGAAGTTGGCAAGGTTGTGCCGCAGATTTTAGCTGCATATAAAAACTTTGTTGACCGCGAATGCCCGGCAAGGTAATGCGGAATGGATAAAAATTTAGTGCGAGGTGCAATGCTTATTGCGCTTACGGTAGTGCTGCAGTCGCTGCGGCTTGTTATACCGCTGCCGCCGCTTGTAAGTATGTTTTTCATCGGCACTCTTGT
>USHB01000160.1 GCA_900554395.1 uncultured Phascolarctobacterium sp. | reverse complement strand
TATATGTAGATGATATTAAAATTGAATCTAATGGAAGCGGTATTCATATTAAACAAAATGTTAACGATAATGTTACATTAATTGCAAATAATAATACTATTAATTTTGGATCAAGAGATTCTGAAGGTCATGGTATTACCATTGAAGGAAGTGGATTTGTAAAAATTACGGCTGATAATGGGGATAACATTATTCAAAGTAATAAAAATTCTAATGGAGATGGCATTAATTTAAGTAAAAATAGTTCTGGTGAATTAGTAGTATTAACTGCTGGAAATAGTAACAAAATCACAGTTAGTGGAGAAAATAGTGACGGTATTTATACTGATGCTGGCAGTCAAAAAAGTATTACCTTGACGGCATACGCTAAAGATAATAGTACAACTAGCGGAAATATAATAGAAGCTGGAAATAATGGTATCGATCATAGGGGAAATAATAGTATAAGATTGTTAGTAGGTCAAAATGGTAATTTTATTGGCATAAATAAAATAACTGCTGAAAGAGGAGACGGTGTACGTACAGATAAAGGTATTGGTAATGTAACATTGGAAGCAGGCGCCAATGAAATTAATTCTGGTGATAATGGTATCCAGTCTGACGGGCAAGGTACAATTACACTTAATGCTTATGTCGGAAATAATAAAATTGTCGGTAAAAACAACGGTGTTTATGCTACTAATGGTGTGGTAAATATAAATTCTGAAAATGATAGTAATATTATATCTGCACAAGCTAAAGAATTTGTTATTGATAAGGAAACTAACGAAAAAGCTTTATTTGGCAGTTCAAATGCCATAAGTGCATACAAAGGAACGACAGTAGATTTAACTGCTGCAAATTCTAACATTCTTTATGGCGCTGTATATGCAAGTGGCAATACAGACGGCAATAAACCCGCTGAAAGTTTAGAAGTAACAAATGTAACAATTGGAAGTATAAGTAATAATGTATATTCTGCCGCTGTTATTGATGGTGCTGGTGACATTGATACAGATACTGGTAAGTTTGAAGATAAAAAATTTGTTTCTGCGTTGTATGCCGAAGATGGTGCAGAAATTAATTTAGCAGGTGAAAACTATATTGGTACATGGGCTGATAATACTAAGCCAGAATTTCTTGAACGTACCGTTTGGGCATATAATGAAGGTACTATTAATATTACAGGTGCTTCTAATATAGGTACTGACCGTTATAGTACAAGCCCTAACAGTGCTGATGTAGCTATTGCAGCAGGTACTGCAACAAACCTTACAAAAGCAACGGTTGATGGTTTTAATGGCACCAGAGCAACTGTAACAATAAATTATGATGATTTTAAAGATGAAAACGGTGTATCAATAAGCAAATCAACTATCAGCGGTGATATACTTTCTGCTTATGCAGGTTTGGTAGATATTAGTACGGATAATTCTGAGGCAGGCATTAATATTAAAGGCAACCTGCTTGCAGGCAACAACGGTATTTTAAGTGTTAATTTAGGTAAAGGCGGTACTTTAATTGGCCGTGCCGATGACTATGGTGATGCGGGATATGTTGGCAATATAGAAGATGAAGGTGATACTAACGAACATCAAAATTTCTATAACCCGGCATTTAGCAGTACAATTTATAGTGGTGGACGTGTTGACCTTGAAATGGGTGAAGGTGCTACTTGGTTTGTAACGGGTCAAAGCTGGATTACTACCATTGATACTTCTGAAGCTAAAGGCGATGCAAAAAGCGAGCGTGCTAAAATTGACATTGTAACAGAATATAAAGATAAAGATGGCAACGATATAGCAGCTCATGCTTTGACTGTTTATGATTTTAACGGTGATGCTGATTTCCTGATGAATCTCAGCGGCAACAGGGAAAATACTGATATGCTGTATATGAAACATGCTGACGGTAACTACAGAATTATGCTTGATAAGGATATTACTACAAGTGATATTAATCGAGATTATGCTACAGGCGAGAATTATAGTGGTTTGCGTTTTGCCACTGTTGGTGCAGGTAGCGAGGTAACCTTTACTGTAGGCAGCTATGATAACGGCGGTGCATTTAACGTAGAATATGAAGTAGGACAGGACGTATATGGTTCTGCCGAAACTGCTCACGAAAATGAAGCATATAACGGTACTGAACTTAACGGCGGCAAACCCGGTGATAACATGGTAGATAATTTCTTTGGAATTGATGGCGCACCGGTTAGTGATGAAACGGGTAATGAAGGTGATATTAATACAGTATCTGCAAATGCCATTATGCTGATGAGTGAGGAACCTGAAACTTTGGCAGAAGAAACACAAGCTGATGATGCAGATACTTATAACGCTATTAACCATAAGATAATAGCAGTTAAAGGTACAGAACTTAACGACACCGGAGAAACCATTCTTAACATGAGCCGCGCAAATTATAGCAATGCCATTTATATGGACCGCTTAAACAAACGCCTTGGCGAAGCACGCTACATTAATTCCGAAGAAGATGAAGGCATGTGGGTACGCATCCGCCATGACAGAATTGGCAAAACCGACGCTTACCGCAGCCAGAATACCATGTATGAACTCGGCTATGATAAAAAGCAAGAATGTGACAACGGCGAACGCCGCGTAGGCATGGCTATTGACTATATGCACGGCGATACCGGTTACAGCGATATTGCAGGCAAAGGCGAAATAGACCGTTACGGCTTGTGGCTGTATGACACATGGATGGGCGACAAAGGGCATTATGTAGACTATGTTGCCAAATGGGGACACCTTTCCAACGATTTTGAAGTTTACACCATGCGCAACGGCGACAAAGTAACCGGTGATTACAGCAACAATGTGTTCAGCGTAAGTGCAGAATACGGACGTAAAAAAGACCTTGGCAATGACTGGTATATTGAACCGCAGGTACAGGCACAGCTTGCCCGTGTAACAGGTGCAGATTATGTAACAAATCAAGGCACCAAAGTAAGTGTAGATGGCATCAACAGCTTAATCGGACGTGCAGGCTTCCGTCTTGGTAAAGACTTTGGCGAAGAAAAACAGAGCACCGTATATATTAAAGCTGACGTACTGCACGAATTCCTTGGTGACCAAGATGTAAGTGTACTTGATAAATCCAGCGATAACAAATGGGCAGGAATCAGCTACGAAAATGAAGGAACCTGGTACGATGTAGGCTTTGGTTTTGCAACAATGATGAGCAAAAATAGTTATGCATTCCTTGATTTGGAAAAATCCTTTGGGCATGATAATGACGAAACCTATCAGATTAACGCCGGAGTACAGTGGACGTTCTGATTTAATGCAGTTTAATAGAAAACAAAAGGGAGCCATGCTCCCTTTTGTTTTATGAATGTTTTAATATTAAATTATAGATTTAGTGTTTGATTTTAGATTTTTAGTTTTATTTCTTTGTATAAACTTTTTCGTTTCTTTCTTACTTTTATAACTCATATTCATTCTTTGTAACCAAAGAACGAACCAAAAATAAAAGAGAGGAACGTAAATTTTGCTCTTTATTCAATCGCAAAATTTGCATACTTCGCTGGCACAATTATTGCTTGCGCTTTCAGCTTGGCACTAATTGGCGACTCAGTAAAAAACTTAATAGCTCAGTATCAAATAAGTTTGGCACTTGCAGCTCCTGCGGAACTCGCTTGTTGTGAGCAAGCTCAAACAGTCCTCGGCAAACGCTGCAAGTGCCTTGTTATTTAAAGTTTTCGCCTGTTTTTTGAAAGTCGCGCTTTGCTCAAATTCGTACTTTGGTAAATTTTAAGCAAGGCAACATTGTTGCCGTTAGTTTAAAGGTATGTTAAGTGTATGACAGGTACTTGCATAAAATAAGAAGCAGCAAAGTGTGACACAGTTGATAATGCGGCATTGGATTTTAGCAAGATTTGCTAAGAAAAACGCCAAAAATCAGG
>USHB01000159.1 GCA_900554395.1 uncultured Phascolarctobacterium sp. | reverse complement strand
AATAGTAAGAAAGAAAATATAGCAGAATTAGCAACTTCGGAAGAAAAAGTTAATAAATTTCTGAATAAATGGGATGTGTAAACAACAAGAGAGAAGGTTTTAATATGCAAGCGGCTCATTTTAAATGTGATATGTGCGGATTATGCTGCCGCAATTTAAAACTTTCCAAAGTTTATGCGCATTTGGACATGGGCGATGGAACTTGCAGGCACTATGATGAAAAAACACATAAGTGCTTGATATACGCCAACAGACCGGTAATATGCAATATAGAGCGTTATTACAGGGAGTATTTGGCAAATGTTATTGATAAGAATAAATATTTTGCTTTAAATTACGAAGTTTGTAAAAAATTAAAACAAGGAGTGTTGAAAAATGAGTAATGGCGAAAGAATTATTGTTAAATTAGACCCCAATTATAACCCGACCGGCAAACCCCTTCCTTCTAAAATTCTTGAAGAAATGAAAGCAGACCCTGATTTTGCAAAGTTATCTGAAAAAGAACAGCAAATGGTTATTGAGAAGATGAAAAAGCTTGTACAAAAACCAGAAGACCTTATTGAATATGGGACTTTGAGACAAAAGTTTGAGGAATGTGCTGTAATGCGATGTTTTTCTAGTCATGCTAAAAAGCCTTTTATTTTATTACCTATGGAGGAAGCTAAGTGTCGTGATGAACTTAAATATATTGTAGAAGGCTGCACAGTTTCTGCCGATGCGAGTGTATTACGTTTAATGGCGATGGATATAGGTATAAATTGGTTGGAGTTAGGTTTAGATGTTATAAAACAGGTGGATAAGTTTTATTTAGCAGATATTAAGGCACCAATTACAGGTAAAGTATTTAGTTTATGTGAAATAAAAAATACCTGTGTAAGTGTGCCTTGGGATACTGATTTATTTATAGTAAGCAGTATTCCGGATGATACAAGGAGTGCTGCTATTAAGTGGTATAAAGAAACAACCGGTAAAGAACCGCAATATAAAACGCCGGAAGATATACAGGAAGAAGAAGCTATACAAAAAGCAAATGTTGATAACTTCCTTTCCAAATGGGATTTGTAAAATGTAAATATTATATAAGTAATGATGTTAAACAAAAAAAGAGCAGCTTTGGCTGCTCTTTTTTTATGCATATTAATTTTAAACAATAAGGCAAAGTGTTATTCAACAAAACGTACTTTTCTTCCGTCAATTTCTAATTCCAGAGTTGCTCCAAACTCGCTTGTCCAGGCCTGGCATTTGTACAACAAATCTAAAATTAACTGGTCCGGTTTTTCCGTAAAGGTAACTCTCAGTATAACAGGCCAGCTGGGATATTCTTTCTTAAATTCTTCGCTTTGAATATGGCCTAAATAGCCTTCCATTTTGTTTAATAAGGCAGTCTGGGTTTCGGGGCTTCCGTCTATAAAGCCGTTGCAGACCAGCATCAGCAAAATTTCTTTATTTTTTGTTTCAGCCATAATATCAATGGAGTGTAAATTGCCAAACATATTTTCAATAGACATAACAGCACCTTCTTTTTATAGCTTGCTTTCTTTATTTATATTGTAACATAACCGGAATTTGTTAAATTATAAAAATTTTTGAACATAACCGGTAAAATAAAACGGAACGCTGATACTTTATAATTAAAAGTATAAACGTTCCGTTAATAGTTTAATAATGTTTGGTTTTTAATACACCAGCATCCCTATAATGCCGCTGATGAGCATTAAGCTGATAGCGCCGACTTTGCGGTAATAGTGCAGGTAAAAAAGCAGTGCCAGAACCGGTATGCCGATGGGGTTAAACGTGCTGCTTTCACTGGTGGCGTTGTCAATCGGAAACAGCGTAATATCTAAAAAGAAAATTACTGCTGTAATCATAAAGGCAATAACCGCCGGGCGGATGCCGCACAGTGCTTCTTTAACAAGGCGCGACTGGCTGAATTTTTCGAGCGAGCGCGCTACAAAATAAACAATAATGAATGACGGCAGCGAAACGCCGAGCGTAGCGATGAACGAGCCCATAAACGCAGGCACAAAATCCGGCCCGCAGACGCGCGCACCGACATAGGTGGCGGTGTTGACGGCAATAGGGCCCGGCGTCATCTGCGAAATGGTGATAATGCGTGCGTATTCCGTTGCGGGAATCCACCCGTGTGCCAGAACTTCCTGCTGGATGACGCTGACCATGGCAAGCCCGCCGCCGAAGGAGAACAGGCCTATTTTAAAGAAAACGAAAAATAAATCCCAGTAAATGCCCATCAGTCAGCCCTCCTTCCCAAAAAGCGGTAGGCGGCAATGGCGTACAGCGCCGCTGCAATAACGGTGGAGGCAATGCCGAAGCCCAAAACGTAAATTTCGGCAATGGAAAGAGCAAGGATTGCCCAGCCCAGTTTGTTGCTTACGGAAGAAGCAAACATTTTTTTTGTTGCCACTACCAAAAGCACGGTAATGGCAGCGTTAACGCCGGCAAAAAATTTTAAAATATAGGTGTTGGCATCAAGCCCGCTTGAAGCAAAAAGCATGGCAATGGCAAAAATAATAATGAATGAGGGCAGAATAACGCCAAGTGTGCAGACCAGCGCCCCGGCAATGCCAGCCAGCCGGTAGCCCAGAAACGTGGCGGAGTTGACGGCAATAACGCCCGGCAGTGATTGGGCAATGGCCAGCACGTCGGTAATGTCCTTATCGTCAATCCAGCCCTGGCGTTCCACAAATTCGTCACGGATAAGCGGTATCATGGCAACCCCGCCGCCGATAGTGAACAGACCTATTTTAAAAAACACATTGAACATGTGCAAAAAACTTACCTGTTTTTCCTGCATGGGTACACTTCTTTCTTAAGGCAATAAAATTTAGAGTTATAAATATATTATCACGCAAATAAAGAGCTTTGGCAAGTAAAATTACAGGCAAAGCACGTTGTTTTTAATGCTATAATAAATTGTAAATAAAAGTTTAAACGCGCTGGTTTTAACAGCAGGCGCACAGCATAACGCCGTATTTGTATTTTGCCGCCGCAATGCTGTAAATAGCAGCGGCATCTTAATGCTATCTTAATGCCGCAGCCGTTATCTTCATATCGCAACAAGGCCGTCTGTGTTATAATAAAGCCAAATATAAGCAGGAGGGATGCGCTGTTGGATGATTACGGAACATCTTTTCATATACAGCCGGCTGTACGCCGGAAGGGACACCTGAAAATATTTTTCGGTTATGCTGCCGGTGTTGGCAAAACCTATGCCATGCTGGAAGCAGCGCATCAGGCCCAAAAACAGGGCGTTGATGTAGTGGCAGGGTATATTGAACGGCATACCCGCCCTGATACGCTGGCGCTGCTTGATGGTTTGGAGCAGCTGCCTGTTAAAAATGTAGAGTATAAAGGCATTGCCTTAAAAGAGTTTGATTTGGATGCCGCATTAAAACGCCGTCCGGCCCTTTTGCTGGTTGATGAACTTGCCCACAGCAACGCCGCCGGCTGCCGGCATGCCAAACGCTATCAGGATGTGGAGGAACTGCTGCGCGCAGGCATTGATGTTTATACTACTGTAAATGTGCAGCACCTTGAATCGTTAAATGACCTTGTGGCATCCATTACGCATATTGCCGTCAGCGAGCGTATTCCAGATTCTGTTTTCGATTCTGCCGACCAGGTGGAACTGGTGGATATTGAACCGGATGACCTCATCAGCCGTTTGCAGTCCGGCAAGGTTTATAAAAAAACGCAGGCTTTTCAGGCGCTGGGCAACTTTTTTAAAAAGGATAATTTAGCGGCGCTGCGCGAAATAGCCATGCGGCGTACGGCAGACCGCCTGAGCAGAAAGGCGCGGAAGGATGAGAACGAAACGGCGGCGAAAGCGGGCGAACATATTCTGACCTGTCTTTCCGGCGCGCCTTCCAACGCCAAAGTTATCCGCACTGCGGCGCGCATGGCGGAAGCCTTTCACAGCAGT
>USHB01000158.1 GCA_900554395.1 uncultured Phascolarctobacterium sp. | reverse complement strand
CGGTACTATGACGGCTGGGCAGCAGCAGACTTTTGAAGCAAAAGATACCATAAGCGTGCATTACGGCAATGTCGGCGCTATGGAAATTATCCTCAACGGTCAGATTTTGCCCAAAGACCCGGAAGTTGGTTCTGTTGTAAGAACATATAATAAATAATTTTGGAGGGCTTTCATAAATAATGAAAGATTTTCTGCCAATCACAATAGAAGAAATAAAGGAACGCGGTTGGGAACAGCTTGATTTTCTGTTTGTAAGCGGCGATGCTTATGTAGACCATCCTTCTTTTGGCCCGGCAGTTATTTGCCGTGTTTTGGAAGCGCATGGTTATAAAGTTGCGCTTTTATGCCAGCCTGATTGGCGCAAACCGGAAAATTTTGCCGTATTAGGCAAGCCTCGTTTAGCAGTGCTTATCTCCGGCGGCAATCTTGATTCTATGCTGTGCCATTACACAGCCGCAAAAAAAGAACGTAAAAAAGATAATTATACGCCGGGCGGCGAAATGGGCAGGCGCCCTGACCACGCTACGGCTGTTTATGCACGTCAGATAAAAAAATTATGGCCTGAAATGCCGGTAATTATTGGCGGCATTGAAGCAAGTTTAAGACGTTTTGCCCATTATGATTATTGGGAAAACAAGCTGCTGCCTTCTATTTTAGCTGACAGCGGTGCTGACCTTTTAATTTACGGCATGGGCGAAAAACAAATTACCGAAGCCGCTGATTATTTAAGCGGCGGAGCGTCTATGCAGGATATGCATTATATCCGCGGCACTGCGTATTTAGCAGATAGCCTTGACGGACTTGACGAATATGTGGAAATACCGTCTTACGAAAATTGCCTGAAAAACCGCAGATTGTTTGCCAAAGCACATTATTTGCAAAGCAAAGAACAAGACCCGTTTTATGGCAAAACAGTAGTGCAAAAAAATGGCGATAAATATTTAGTACAGAATCCGCCACAATATCCGCTTACGCAGGAAGAAATGGATGCTGTTTATGACCTTGATTACCAGCGCACATGGCATCCGTCTTATACTGCGTTGGGCGGCGTACCTGCCATTGAAGAAGTGCGTTTCAGCATTATAAGCTGCCGCGGCTGTTTTGGCAGTTGTTCTTTTTGTGCAATTCACAGCCATCAGGGACGCATTATCCAGGCACGCAGCCATGAATCTATTTTGCGCGAAGCTAAAATAATTGCTGCCATGTCTGATTTTAAAGGCTATATTCATGATGTTGGCGGTCCTACGGCTAACTTTCGCCATCCGGCTTGTGCCAAACAGTTAAAGGCAGGGGCATGCCGTGACAGGCAGTGCCTTTTCCCCAAGCCATGCCCCAATTTAGACAGTGACCACAGCGATTATATTGAGCTTTTGCGAAAAATCAGAGCGATTCCCGGTATTAAAAAAGTATTTATCCGTTCAGGAATCCGTTATGATTATCTGTTGGAAGAAAAAACCGGTGAATTTTTGGATGAATTGTGCCGGTATCATGTCAGCGGCCAGCTTAAAGTAGCTCCTGAACATGTAGCGCCGCGAGCGTTAAAAAATATGGGTAAACCTGGCAAGGAAGTTTACTTAAAATTTATGCGCGCTTTCGCTAAAAAGAATAAAGAGATTGGCTTAAAACAGTTTCTGGTGCCGTATTTTATCTCCAGCCATCCCGGCTGCACGTTGGATGATGCCATTGAATTGGCAGAGTTTTTGCGTGATATAGGCCATCAGCCAGAGCAGGTGCAGGATTTTATACCAACACCGGGCAGTTTATCAACGGCAATGTATTATTCCGGATATAATCCGGAAACAGGACGTGAAATTTTCGTAGCACGCAATCCGCATGATAAGGCAATGCAGCGTGCGCTTATGCAGTTTAAAAATCCGCGCAACCGTCAGCTTGTTAAAGATGCGCTTTTAAAAGCGGAACGAAATGATTTGATTGGCAGCGGAGATAAATGCCTGCTGAAAGTGAATGATGGGCGCAGAATGAAACCGTATGGAAATCCCCGCACAGGCAGCAGAGCTAAAAAAAGATGAGGAATTTTATGTCTTTAAAAAAATGTGCGTTAAGCTGCTTAATGGCACTTATTTTCCTGTGTTCTGCCGGATGTTCGTTTTTTGATGATGTTGTTCATTTAAAAAACGAAAACGAAGCAATACTTTATTCTGACCAGAATGCTGCTTTACTGCAGGCACTGGCTGAAGAATATAACAAATCGCATAGTGAATATAAAGTGTGGCTTGCTTCTGCTGATGATAAAAATCCTAAACAGCCGGATATTTATTTAATGGAACACAGCAAATTAATGCAGCTTGAAAAAGAGCAAAAGCTGCTGCAGCTTAATATACAGAATGCAGATTATCTGCCGGAAGAATTTAAAAGCAGCGAAAATTACTGGTATGGTGTTTTTTATGACCCTGTTGTACTTTTGGTGAATCATAATTTTGCACGCAGAGTAGGGCAGGAAAATATCCGTACATGGGAAGATTTGTTAAAAATCAGTGGTGTTCGCATAGCTTTGGAAAATTTAAGCGATACTGATAGTACACGTAATTTTTTATGTGCGTTTGCCAGCCATTGGGGTGAGGAGAACGCCATAAAATATCTGCGTGAACTGCATAAAAATATTGAACAGTACGGAAAGTTTCCGTTTACATCCATACGCATGGCAGCTACCGGAGATGCGGATATTGCTTTGACGCGCAGCAGTTATATTTTTCAGTATTTAGAAAATTCTTTTCCGGCTTATGTTGCTGTGCCTGTTGAAGGTACGCCTGTAAATCTTTGCGGAGCCGCTATTGCCGCTGAAAGCAGTGAAAACCATGCTGCGCAGGATTTTGTACACTGGCTTTTAACTGATGAAACCGTAAAGCGTATCTTATCACAGCAGAATACCGGGCTTGAATGTCTTAACGGAGATAATACAGACAGCAGTAAATTATGGCTTAATACGCATTATCTTGCTCCTGAAAAAGCTGATTTGCTGATTAATAAATGGCTTGAAACAGTACGATTTGAAAACTAACGCGGAGGATAGAAAGTGAAAATAGGTGTAGTAAGTTTGGGCTGCCCCAAAAATTTAGTCGATTCTGAAACCATGCTGGGGCTTATCCAAGAAGATAAATTTGAAATAACCAATAATCCGGCAGAGGCAGAAATCATTATTGTTAACACCTGCGGATTTATTGAATCTGCTAAAGAAGAATCCATTAATACTATTTTACAAATGGGGGAGTATAAAACAACAGGGACCTGTAAATATTTGATTATTACCGGCTGCTTAGGGCAGCGTTATGCAGAAGAACTTTTTGGCGAGCTGCCGGAAGTAGATGCTATTGCCGGTGTAGAAGTTTATGATGAAATAGGCAGCATTATAAAACGGGTTATGAATGGCGAACGTTTTATAATGCTGGAACGCAGCAAACCGGATGTAATTTATACAAGTAAAGATACGTTTTTACCACGTATTTTAACAACGCCTTCCTATACAGCTTATTTAAAAATTGCCGAAGGCTGCGATAATTGTTGCTCTTACTGCGCTATTCCCAAAATCCGCGGGCCATACCGCAGCAAACCAATGGAACAAGTGCTTAAAGAAGCAAAGGCACTTGCTGATGGCGGAGTTAAAGAACTGATAGTTGTTGCGCAGGATACAACACGTTATGGCGAAGATTTGCCCGGCGGAAAGCTGCTTTTGGCTGATTTGTTAAAAGAATTGAATAAAATAGAAAACCTGAAATGGATTAGGGTAATGTATTGCTACCCGAACAATTTTACTGATGAATTGATTGAAACTTTTGCATCTTTGGATAAAGTGTGCAAGTATGTGGATTTGCCTTTGCAGCATGCCAGCAACAGACTGCTTGCTTCGATGAACAGATATGATACCAGAGAAGAAGTAGAGGCTTTGCTTGCCAAACTGCGCAAACGTATTCCGAACATTGTAATAA
>USHB01000157.1 GCA_900554395.1 uncultured Phascolarctobacterium sp. | reverse complement strand
TTTCTTTTCTGTACGCCTTTTAAGCGCACTATCTATTTTGGCTTGTACGTTTTTTAAATTTTCCTGTAACAATATAAAGACCCCCTAAAGGTTTTATATTCGCCATTTATATAATTTATCCTTTTTGCTTTTTCCAAATAGTTACACCCATGCGTCCGGTTTTGCCGCTCTCTGCACGGTAGGAGAAAAACAGCTCTTTATTGCATTGCGTGCAAATTGCAGCATTATAAATATTTTGCGGCTGCACTCCTGCTTCAAGCAAGGATTGCCTGTTCCACTCCTGCAAATCTGCCATATATTTGCCGTTTTCTTTTTGTGTAAAACAGTGAGCGAATTTTTTACCGGCGTTATAAACAGTGCTGTCAACTTCATAACAGCATTGACCGATACTGGGGCCAATACCGGCAAGAATATTTTGCGGCTGTGCGCCATAAGCCTTTTGCATTGCCTGTACCGTTTTTGCAGAAATTTCTGCGACAGTTCCGCGCCAGCCGGCATGTGCAATGCCAATGCAGCCGGAAACAGGGTCTGCAAAAATAACCGGTACACAATCAGCGAAAAACAGCAAAAGCGGTATCTCTGCCAAATTTGTTATCAGCGCATCCGTGCCTTGTATGGCATCTGCGTAGGCAAGCGCGCCTTTGCCAGCCATGGTTTCATCAACAACCGTAATTTCACTGTCGTGAACCTGCTCGCACGCAGTAAATTTATTACAGTCAACGCCTAAGGCAGCGGCATATTTTTGCCTGTTGCGCAAAACTTTTCCGGCATCGTCACCAACATGCAGCGCTAAATTAAAAGTTTCAGGCACAATGCTGCTTTCGCCATGCAGGCGGCAGCTAAAAGCGTTGCCGAAACCAAGCTGGGTAAAGGCGTCAAAACTGCCGAACCAGATATTATTTTTATTTTGCAGTGTAAATACATTCATTCTTAATCACCACATACTCCGCAGCGCTTGCAGCCTTCAAAACACATCGGCGTAAAACGCTGTTTCGTTGCGTTCTCCCATTCTTTTATTAAATAGGCTTCTTTAAAGCCCATATCAAGGTGCTTCCACGGCAGCGGTGCGCCAGGCTCATATTCTGCGGCTGCAAGGCTTTCAATATCAATACGTTCATTTTTTAACGCCTGCTTTAAGGTAATGCCTTCTGTAAAGGCCTGCAATAAATAGCTGCCTGTTTTTCTGCCGCCGCGCGCTAAAGCAGCCTGCAAAACAGTTTCTTTCAAAGACTCTGTTATAAGTTTTATATGATTTCTCTTTTTAAAAGCATCTTCAAGCATTTTAAAGCGTTTTTTCAGCACTTTGGTATTGCAAAGCGGAGACCATTGAAACGGAGTAAACGGTTTCGGCACAAAAGCGTTGACGGAAATAATCAGTTCGCCCTTGTTTCCTGCTTCATCCATTTTCTGGCGGATGCGGCACACCATCTCAATCATTTCTTCTATATCTGTATCTTCTTCCTGCGGCAAGCCTATCATATAATACAGCTTCACGTTTTTCATGCCGCTTGCTGCCGCAAGAGTAACAGCTTTGTAAATATCTTCTTCGGTAATTCCCTTGTTGATTATATTGCGCATTTTTACGCTGCCGGCTTCCGGCGCTACCGTCATTGTCTGCTGACCGCTTTTGGCAAGAGCCTGCGCCAAAAGTTCATCAAGTGTATCTGCACGCAAAGATGCACAGGTGAACGGCACTTTATTTTCAATCAGCGCCGCTGTAAGTTCATGTATCTGCGGATAATCGGACACCGCCGCTCCCATTAAACCAACTTTGGCGGAAACAGAAGGACGGTTCAAAATTTTTTGCAGCAGCAAATCAAAACTGCGCGCACGCGGTTTGCGGAAACAATATCCTGCCATGCAGAAACGGCAATGCCTGCCGCAGCCGCGGGCAACTTCGGCTATAAACATATTCTGGAACTCTGTTTCTTCCGTCAGAATTGCAGAAGTGTTGGGATATTCATCTAAATTGCGTACCCAGCGGCGTTTTATTACTGCCGGTACGCGGCTGTCATGCTCCATTTTGCAAAAAGTGCCGTTTTCATCATATTGCGGTGTATAAAAACGCGGTACATATAAGCCCTCAATCTGCGCCAGACGCAGAAGCATTTCCTCTTTGGCGGCGCCTTCCGCTTTAGCTTTATAAACGGTATCAAGCAAATCGTTAATTACTTCTTCGCCCTCGCCGATAACAAATACATCGGCAACTTCTGCCAACGGTTCCGGATTGAACGTTGCGCACGGACCGCCGATAACCACAAGCGGCTCCTTATCATTGCGCTCTGCCGCACGCAGTTTAATATTGCTCATTTGCAGCATGGTTAAAAGATTGGCGTAATCCATTTCAAAAGACATCATAACGCCGATAATTTCAAATTCATTTAACTGCCGCTGCGTTTCCATGCTCATCAGCGGAGTGCGGGTGCGTTTATATTCTGCCAGCGTTTTCCCATCCGGTAAAAAAAAGCGTTCGCAGGCAGTATCGCCGCGCCCGTTGATGATTTGATACAAAATATGCATGCCAAGATTAGACATGCCGACTTTATAGCTGTTGGGGTACAAAAAAGCAAAGGCGCGCCTTGCCCCCGGTGCAAAGCACTGCGCGCCTGTTTCTTTTGCCAATGTTTCTAAAATTTTATTTTTTAATTCCCAAGTCAAATGTACAACCTCTTATTTTATAGCTTTTTCAATTGCGTTAATAACTGTTTTTAAAACTTTTATTCTTGCATAATATTTGGAATTTGCTTCTACCACAGTCCACGGAGCATAATCGGTACTGGTACGTATAAGCATTTCATTTACCGCTGCTTCATAGGCATCCCATTTATCACGGTTGCGCCAGTCTTCGTCAGTAATTTTCCATTCCTTATCCGGATCGTTTTCACGCTCTTTAAAACGTTTGTACTGTTCGTCCTTATCAATTTGCAGCCAGAACTTGCACAAAATAGTGCCATGTTCCGTCCATTGCGCTTCGGTTTCGTTAATTTCTCCGTAAGCACGCTGCCATTCTGCATCGGTGGCAAAACGTTCAATGCGTTCTACCATTACACGCCCGTACCAGGTTCTGTCAAAAATGGCTATTTCGCCAGCGCGGGGCATTTTTACCCAAAAACGCCACATATAGTGGAACTGCTTTTCAACCGGGTTAGGCGCTGCATAAGGGTTAACAGCATAACCGAGCGGGTCAAAAGACCTTGCCAGACGTTTAATGGCGCCGCCTTTACCGCCTGCGTCCCAGCCTTCAAAAGCAACTATCAGCGAACGCTGCGCTTCATACAAATCAAGCTGCAATGCTTTCAGTTTTTCACGGCATTTAGAAAGTTCCGCTTTATATTCTTCTTTGGTAAGCGATTTTGATAAATCTGCCTTTGCCAGTACATTATTAATGGTTACATGGCGAGCCGGAAAATCAATTCTGCTGCCGCTTGTTTTGATTTTGGCGGCTTCCAGTGCGCTTTGCAAAGTTTTAACAATGCTTTCAAGTATTTTTATGGTGGCGAAGCGTTCATCGTCACCGGCGATTAAATGCCATGGTGCATTTTCAGTATCGGTTTCAACAAACATTTCTTCGTAAGCATTGATGAAATTATCATAATCGTTTTCGTTATGCTCTTCAACGTCAAGTTTTTTCCAGTTCTTACCGTAAATTTTATTAAGTTTTTCCATATTTTCTTTCTGCTGTTTTTTAGAAACATGCACAAAGAATTTAAGCAATACATAACCGTCATCGGTAAGCTGTTTTTCGAACGCGCGGATATGGGAATATGATGTGTTAAGCAAATGCCCTACTTTGCTTTTATCGCTTACATTATGCTCATTTTTTAAAAAGTACCAGCTGCGGTGATATACTACAATATTGCCGTACGAAGGAAGCAGGATTTGACAGAGTGGGCACCCGCCCACTCTTTTTCTTGAGGTCTTTCAAAGTGTCAAAAAATGGAATGGTGATCTATGAGTAAATTGACAGACGCCGTCCTGGCGCTGGCCGAGCCTGTGGCCGCGCAGCAGGGGAGCGAGATCTGG
>USHB01000156.1 GCA_900554395.1 uncultured Phascolarctobacterium sp. | reverse complement strand
GGCAGCTACCAGTAAAAGCAGCGATGTGCCTGCCGCAAGGCGCAAGCCTGCAAAAATCATCGGCAGGGCGGCGGGCAGGACAACTTTTTTTAAGGTCATCCAGCGCGAGGCGTTAAAACTTACGGCAACTTTAATCAGCAGCGGGTCTACATTTTTTACGCCGGAGTAAGTGTTCATTGCTACGGGGAAAAATACACCCAGTGCGATGATGGTAACCTTGCTTAGTTCGCCGATGCCGAGCCATAAGATAAACAGCGGCAAAAGCGCGATTTTAGGGATGGGGTACAGCGCATTGACAACAGGAGTGCCGATACGGTCTATTAATGCCGATGTGCCGGTAAAAAGCCCGACTGCAAGGCCAATGACGCTGCCGATAACAAAGCCGAGCAGTATGCGGTACAGACTGGCGGCAAGGCTGGTGCTTATTTCGCCGCCTGTGAGCATATCAATAAGCGCTGCCAGAATACCTGTCGGCGAAGGCAGAAACAGTGATGAAACTATGCCGCTGCGGCAGATAAGTTCCCAAATTAACAGCAGTACAATTACAGAAAGGGCAGAGACCCATGCCGGGTACGTTTTCTGCCAGCTATGCATTTTATCGGTAATTTTAAATTCATTCATTGCCTTCCACCTCCATCAGCGCCGCACGCGCATCTTTGCTGATATGCTCCCAGATGATGCGTACATATTCGGCAATTTCTTCCGTATGCTGCGGCAGTTCGCGTTCAGCGCGCGGTATGGCAATGGTTAAAATGCGGTTTATTTTGCCGGGGCGGCGTGAAAGCAGCACCACTCTGTCGGCAAGCATAACGGCCTCCTGAATGTTATGCGTAACATATAAGGTGCTGAGCCGTGTTTTATCCCACAGCGTAACCAGTTCTTCCTGCATGATGGTGCGGGTTTGCGCGTCAAGTGCCGAAAACGGCTCATCCATCAGCAGCAAATCGGGGTTAATTACAAGCGCACGGGCAATGCCTACACGCTGGCGCATACCGCCGCTTAAATGGTGCGGCAGGGCTTTTTCAAAACCGGTAAGCCCAACCAGGCTTATATAGTGGGCAATGCGTTCTTCCTGTTCTGCTTTGGGCACACCTGAGGCTTCAAGACCAAAGGCAATGTTGTCATGCACGCTGCGCCACGGAAATAGCCCGGTTTCCTGAAAAACAATGCCGGTGCGCGGTACATGCCCCTGCGGCAGATGGGTAAAACTTGCGCTGCCGCCTGTTGGCGGCAAAAGCCCGGCCACAATGTTCAGCAGGGTTGATTTACCGCAGCCGGAAGGGCCTACCAAAGCGACAAATTCTTCTTCATTAACAGTTAAGTTTATATCCTGCAAAACAGGCAGCGTTTTTCCGTTGCGTCCGGTAAAACTTTTGCTTACATTATCTATAACGAGTTTCATGCTTTCCTCCAAATAAAAAGAGCGGAATCAGTTCCGCCCTTTAAGTTTTATTTTGCCAGTGCCTTATCCAGCAGGGTGGTGTTGGCAACTTTAGCGGGGTCAAGCGTGCCCTGCATCATGCCGTGGGATGTATACCAGTCAATCTGCGTTTTAATATCGTCTGCCATCAGCTTGCCGTCTCGGTCAATATAGGGCAGGCCCAGTTTAATATCTTCTGCCGGGGCTTTAACATATTTGGCGATAATACCTACAACTTCATCAAGTTTTTGCGGGTCTTTCTTTTCAATGGCTGCATCATAGTAATAGTTGCATGCTTTATTGTAGGCTTTTAAAAAGCGGATGCCTGCATCTTCATTTTTCATAAATTCCGGAGAGAAGAAAAGTGCGGAAGTCTGGTAAGGAATGACATCGCCGACCTGTACAATGAGTTTGGCGGTGCCGGCGGTTTGCATTTTTGTAATGTTAGGCTCGTTTAAAATGGCGCCGTCAATTTGTTTGCCTTCCAAAGCTGCCATAACGGCGCTTACTTTGCCAAGCGGAACAAGTTCAACATCGTCAAGGCTCATGCCTTTTTCTTCCAGCATTCTGCCAAGCATATAATGGAAGGTAGAACCTTTTTGCGTAATGCCGATGCGTTTGCCTTTAATGGTTTCCAAACTGGTAAAGCCGTTGGCGTAGCTGTCAGATGAAGCAACCAGTGCGGAGGAGGGGAAGCCTTTTTCTTCGCGGCCTTTATCGGCAACGATGGCAAGCTGCTGTCCGCCTGCTGCCATATTGAATAAACTTGCGGTGATGCCGGTTGCCCCAACATCTACTTTGGAAGAAGCGGTTGCCACGGCAATCGGGTGGGCGGCGTCAAACCATTCGGGCTGTATGTCAAGGTTCTGCTCGGCAAAATAGCCTTTATCCATGGCAATAAACAAAGGCGCGCTGCTGGTAAGGCGCAGCATGCCGAGTTTAACGGCAGTTTTTTCCGCCGTTTGCTGTTTTTCGCTGCCGCCGCAGCCTGCAATGGCAACGGCAAGGCAAAGCATGGTTAAAAAGAGCAGAAGTTTTTTCATTGTAATCATCCTTTGCGTTGTTATTATGGTAAAAAAACACTGTGTAAGCATCTTAATGGTTATTTTACAACATAAAAATTAAAAATGCACTATTTTTCTTAAAAAATCCACTGCTGCAATTATTTTTGTTTACAATTTAACACTGTTGCGGCTTTTGTTATTTGCACACTGTTGTTATAATATTATTGATAAGCACTTATAATATGGAGGATTATATGAAATACAATAAATTACTGGCTGCGTTTCTGGCGGCTTCACTAACAGCGGCCTGCGGAACGGCCATGGCTGCCGATGCTGTATGCCTGGCGCGCATTGCTGCCGATACCGACGGCAACGGCACGGAAGAAACGGCAGAACTTTGGGGCACGCAGCTTACCGGCGGCAGCAGTTATTACGGCAATTTGCTGCTGATGATTAAAGATGAAGGCGGCAAGCTGATTACCGCTTATACTCCGTCTTTAGAAGGTGGCTATGCCAACCTGCTGCAAAAGGGACATTTTACGGGCAAGGGCGAACAGCTTGTGGTACGTTCTTTAAGCGGCGGCGATTCTGCAATGCAGGTGCGCGTTATAGATGCCGCGCTGCCTGATGCAGTACAGGAAATTTACAGCGGCAGTGACAATAACGGCATTAATATTGAAGCAAAATTACAGTCTGGTTTTAAAGCCGTGCTTGATTTTCCTGCTGTAAAAAGCGGCGGCGCATGGGATACGGAAACAGTAGCTTTGCCTGAAAACAACAGCTATTATACTGACAGCGGTTTGTATGATGAAAACGGCAGCCTGCTTAAACCGTGGCAGCGCCCGCAGGAAAAAATGAGCGGCGTAACTGTTGTTCACGGAAAGGACGGGGCAATGGATAGCCTTGTAACCTTACAGCAGGTAAGCGTTCCCGGCAGCGGCGATACGCTTGCCAAAATTGCCGGCAGCTGGGAATACGACAACGGCTGGCAGCTTAAAGACCGTGAGTTTTATTCGCAGATTGTGCAGAACGAAGAATTCCGGCGCAATCTTGTTTTCGGCAACGGTATGCTTTACAAGCAGCAGGCAGTGCTTGACGGCAGCAGCGTAACTTATCCGCTGATGGCAGTGGAAGGCAAGCTCGAACTGCAAAACGCCATTAACGGGGAGCTGCAAAAAGTATGGCAGCCGTATGCCGATGCCTTGGGCAACACAAGCTGTGAACTTGATTATACCGCACCCTTTGCCGGGCAGGAAATGATTTCGCTGGTATTTTTCGGTGTTATGGGCGAAGGTGAGGAAGAAATGTTTGAACGCCTGCCGCTGAACATTGAGCTTGATACCGGCAAAGTGCTGGAGATAAGCGACGTGCTCGATACGGAAAACCCTGATTTGTTGCCGGTGCTTGCCCTTTTGGGAGCAGAGGATAAGGTTGACTTTACAAAAGAAGTTCCGCCCTCATGGTATTATAATGGTAAGAACCTTGTTTTCTGCCAGAAGATGAAAGACGGCAGCGGTTGGAATGAAGCGGCTGTACCGGTTGCGGAACTGGAGAAATTTATGCTTAACAAAGATTTCTTTAAAAAATAACAAAAAACTCACAAAAGAAACTGACTGAT
>USHB01000155.1 GCA_900554395.1 uncultured Phascolarctobacterium sp. | reverse complement strand
TGTTTTTTATTATAGTTTTTTTAATAATTGCTGTCAAAATCAAATATTGCACAAAAAACAGCCTGACGTTAATCCGTCAGGCTGTTTTTACGGAGGTTTGAAGTTTAATATTTGAGGTTCAAACTGCTGTCAGAACCCCGTGCAATGCTTTGCGTCAGCGTAGCAATGCTTTCGGTAAGTTTGTCAAGTTTGTTTTCCATGCGTACCAGAAGATACCATGACAGCACTACCGGAAAGCCAAAATTGGCGAGCTGGCTGAAAAATAGTTCCATATCCATCGGTTATGCGTCATTTAAGCACGGTTACTTCGGTGGTGCGCACGCGTGCTTCCACAGCTTCCGCCAGTCCGTTGCCGTCGGCGTTAAACACATCGCTTTCAATTACGCTCTGCATGGCTGTGCGCGCTTCTTCCGCCGTTACATTCTCACGCGGGCCGGTTACGTTAAGCACTTTCTGTTTACCGTCTGCCTTTTTAAATACAAGCTGCAATACTTTTTCCATTACTGTCTGCTCCTTCCAATTATTCTGCTTCCGCCACTTCAGATTTTTCGGTTACAACAATGCTGGCAACTTCATTTTCCATCAGGCTGCCCAGCGCCGTACCAGCTTTAACAAGGTCATCAGCAGAAGCCTCCTTTTTAATGCCCGAGTAGCTGTGCGCTTTGGTTTTTGCAATTCCTTCATCATCAAAACCATCCTCCACATTAATTGCCATAGTTTGGGATAATACTGTTTTTACTGCCATTTCAACGGCTCCTTTCTGCGGGCTGTTTTGTTGTTTGCCCTTACATCCATATAAACGTGTTTCGCGTTTTTATATTAACCCTGCCTTAAAAATTTATTCCGGCAGCCTTTTGAAAACAGCTTTTAATAAATATTTATACGCATTTTTATACATTCTACTCTGAAAGCACTAATATACCCCTCTGCCTGCCATAACGGATAATTTATCTGTTTTAGCATCCAAAACCGTTAAATTAACAAGAATTCACATTTTTTTACCCCTTTTTAGGTTGTTTTTTAACCAATTTTATGCGAAAATATATGGGTGAGTATATTAGATTGGTTTTACAAGTTGGGAGTAGTTTTCGCATGGAATCACAGAAAAAACATAAACGTAAAATAAATGATGAATTTACCTTAATGTTCATTCCGCACAACGGCAAGGAAACAAAAACTTACAGCTTCCGTGAAAGCAAGCTGGGCAAAATAGGCCTTGTGCTTGGCATTCTGTTCTTCTTCGGGCTCATTGCCACTATCAGAACTTCGATTGTTGTGTATGATGCACATGCCAACCGCCAGGAACTTGCCGCATACCGCAGTGAGCAGGCAGTTCAGGAACAAAAACTTGCTGCTTTGCAGAAGGAAAACGAAGAACTGCAAAAAGATATGGCTGAAATTTCCGCACTGGAAAACGAAGTGCGCCGCGAACTGGGCGCTGTTTCCCAGCAGCCTTCCCGCGGCAGCATTGACCGCAGCAAATACATGGGCCAGGGCGGCCCGATGCAGGCTGACATAAAAATGATTGACGTTTATGCAGCCCAGACCAAAAATCTGCAAACTGAAATGCAGCAGAAAAAAGAATCCCTTCAATCTTTGCTGGCACAGCTTAAAGAACGCAGGGCAGTGCTTAATGCCACCCCGGATATCTGGCCCACGGCAGGCGGCGAAATCACCTCCCGTTTCGGCGGCAGGGCAAACCCCTTCAGCGGCAGCGGCTATGATTACCACCCCGGCATTGATATCGGCAACGATTACGGCGCACCTGTTTATGCCGGCGCATCCGGATATGTTGAATACGCAGGCTGGTACAGCGGCTATGGCCGTTATGTAAAAATTGAGCACGGCTATGGTTATGAAACCGCTTACGGCCACATGTCCTCCATTGCCGTATCTGACGGCGAATACGTTGAAAAAGGACAGATTATCGGCTATGTAGGCAGCAGCGGTTACAGCACCGGCCCGCATCTCCATTATGAAGTTATCATCAACGGTCAGGATTCCGACCCGCTTAAATTAATACGCTGATATATAAAAAACACACCGTTTTAAATGATGGTGTGTTTTTTTATTGCCGGTATGGCAGTTGTGTTCATTATCATGCCAAATATTGCCTCCATTTTCTTTCCGTCTCCGCTCTCCCCGCAAAGATTTTCTGCCCCATTTCTGCGGCGTGTTCCGGCGTTGGCACGCTCCCCATAACTTCGGAACAAAATGTCACGAGGCTGGCTCGTTGCGGCGCTTCCACAACCGGAGTATTCCTTTTCGGACGGTCATTCTGTTTTCAAGGTACTATACTACCCTAAATCGCCACCTAAATGACCGCCCGCACCGTACATCCGAAAGGCAGGTAACTGGCTTGAAAACAGTCCATTTCCACGCTTTCAGAATTGTGGTAAAATGATTAACAAATCGGAATTTGGAGGAAATGCTATGACCTCAATAGATGAGTTTCTACAAGAGGTTCGTTCAATAAACTGGTTTGAACACAGTAAAGAAGCGGAAAACAAATACCATGTCATACATTCAATTTTTGAAGCTTATGATGATTATAATGGGCAAATGCTAAAAACATGGGAGCCACATACTTTTTCACTGGAGCGGATGGCGGTTAAACAAATTGGCGATGCACAGATAGATAAAATCTTTTCCACCGTTTCATCTGAAATTGGAGATGCTATCTGGAAAAAATGGGAAGATTTCACGGAAAGATGCCATTTGGAGGAAGAAAGCGGGCTGGAAAATGAAATGCTGGACATAGTTAAACGCGATGTATCATGGGCGTGCATAGAAAGAATATTAAATGTGCAGGGCTTTTTCAGTACATTACTTGAAATTTATAAAGACGGTTATTTCCCTTGCGCGTGGATTGGAACTTACCCTAACGGACAAGCAGTAGTATTATAATAAATAATATTTGCCGGGGAGATAGCAAAACCCGCCGAAGCAGTCAACGGTCAAAATAAACGGCGCATACTGCGATATTTTTGTTATCCCATACTTAAAACGGATATTTCTAACAATCAGAAACCTATTAATATAAGTCACAGGCAAAAGTTCAAAAACAGTTCCGGCCGTTATCATAATTAAAAACTAAATTTCATCTGTTAAAACAAAATCCCGCAGGCAAAACCTGCGGGATTTTTTATAAGGGGAAGTTTATGAAAATTTAAAGGTGATGTTTTGGCAAACTGCCTGTTACATCATGCCGGGCATGCCGCCGCCCATCGGCATTGCCGGTGCAGCGCCTTCTTTAGCCGGTTTGTCAGCTACGATGGATTCAGTGGTAAGAATCATAGCTGCAATGCTTGCTGCATTTTGCAGTGCGCTTCTGGTAACTTTGGTCGGGTCAACGATACCTGCTTCAATCATGTCAACGTATTCTTCGGTAAGAGCGTTGAAGCCGAAACCTTTGCGGCTGCGTTTAATGGTATCTACGATAACTGCGCCTTCCAAACCTGCGTTGTAAGCAATTTGGCGTACAGGTTCTTCAATAGCACGTTTAACGATTTCTACGCCGGTTTTTTCGTCGCCGGTTGCTTTAATGCGGTTAAGTGCGGGCTGTACTTGCAGAAGTGCGGTGCCGCCGCCTGCAACAATGCCTTCGGCAACTGCTGCGCGGGTTGCGTTCAGTGCGTCTTCAATGCGCAGTTTTTTATCTTTCAGTTCAACTTCGGTTGCAGCGCCAACTTTAATTACTGCTACGCCGCCAGCCAGTTTAGCAAGGCGTTCCTGAAGTTTTTCACGGTCGAATTCGGAAGTGGTTTCCGGAATCTGGGCACGGATTTGTGCAACGCGTGCTGCGATTTCTTCTTTGCTGCCGCCGCCGTCAACGATGGTGGTCAGTTCTTTGGTTACGCGAACCTGGCTTGCGCTGCCGAGGTCTTCAAGGCTTGCGCTGTCAAGTTTGCGGCCAACTTCTTCACTGATAACGGTTGCGCCGGTGAGGATTGCGATATCCTGCAGCATAGCTTTGCGGCGGTCGCCAAAGCCGGGAGCTTTAACGGCAACTGCTTTGAAGGTGCCGCGCAGTTTGTTAACAACAAGGGTTGCCAGTGCTTCGCCTTCAACATCTTCAGCAATGATGAGGAGTTCACGGCCG